>JAEYNY010000091.1 GCA_023412275.1 Bacillota bacterium | reverse complement strand
GTGTAGCATTTATAACTGCGTTCCCTAGAATTTGAGTCAATGAAGAAATGTCTCCTTCTATATAAGTATCCTCATTAACATTTAGCGTACTGTTTAAGCTGCAATTGGACTTTTTTAACTCAAAATCCAACAACAGTGCAAGCTTCGAGAATAACTCCTTAACTTCAAATCTTTTATTCTGGTTTCCAATCATACTGGCCGCCTGTTCTTTAACTGCGGTAATTATGTCTGACATATAAACAAGGTAATTTTTTATTGAATCCTCCCACTTTCTCATGTCAGTTAAAATATTCAGATATTCAGAGTACTCCCCATTATTATTCATATCAGTTATTAGACTCTCTATCTTGTTGGTATGGTTTTTTAGAGCAAGAATACCTCCTGATGATGACATCAGCGGAGATTTCATATTATGTGAAATACCACCTATAAGATTATGCAACGAAACCAATCTGGCCTTTTCAATCATTTGTTTTGCGTTCTCTTCCATGAGCTTTATTACCTGCATATGCTCTGTCATATCGTGGAATAATATAAGTATCGCAATATATTGTTCATGCGCATATACATGTATAATTTCTATTTCAAAGTAACGCTGGACATTATTTATTATAAATTCCTGCTCAAATTTAGTATTTTGGTGTGTTACTCCCTTGTTGGCAGTAATTTGGGATATTTCATTTTTGAGATTATTAAAATTATCATCCTGCATGACTTTGTAAAAATCATTCTCAGTTTGCTCTATTATTGAGCCAAACTCAGTTTTGAAGTTTTTGTTCATTTCCAGAATGTTATTTTTATAGTCTATAACTACAAATGAATCACTTATGTAGTCTACAATACTCCTTATTGCAATAGGAAGTGTATCAAGAAACCTATATTTTCTTATTGCAACCGCTAAGCAGACCGTTGTAAAGCAATAGCTCAACGTGTGTATACTATCTGGTAATGAAATAGGAAGATTTGAAAAATAGTTTAGATATACCACATAATCAACTGCTATAGGCATAATTATACCTGAAACAACAAGGAGTATTTGTCTTGTAAGACAGTTTGTGTATTTCAGGCTGAAATATATAAGGTATAAAACCGCAAAAGTCGCATAAACCAATTGCCATGTACAATGAACATAGTAATAGCTTCCGAATATCATTGTCTTGGCATCTGCTGAAATTTCCTTTATAAAAAGCTTATGGAGACCATTGGTTACAAGCATTATAGTACTTGTAACAGGCGGTATACAAATTAGGATATAAGTTGCAATGGAACTAATTTTGTTCTTTACAAGGAGTATGCAAAGCATAATGAGAGTTGCCGGGAGAAAGAATACACAGATTGAACCCAAAAAATAAATAAAATATATCCTATTTCCTGTAACAGCGTCTATGATAATGTTTGACAGCGCGAGCATCGTCCACATAAAGAGTATTAAAATATTCAAGGCACAGATACGATGCAGCTGCCTTGAATATTTTATACTTTTTATTCTGATTAGGAGTACTAAATGTACTCCTGCAGAAAATAAATAGATTAGGATTTTTGTTAGTGTTTCAAGCATAAAAGTATACCTCTATTTTTTTGCCAGATTAGGGGTATCTCCGAAATTAGCCTTGTAGCAAAGTAAATAGTCTGTGGTTACTCTAAAAAGTTCTGCGAGTTTTTTTATGTTTTCCCCTGTAGGCTCAGTTTGATTGGTTTCCCAGTTAGCTATGGCTGTACGACCTACTCCTAAAACTTTACCCAGGTCTTCCTGACTGATATTATGGATTCTTCTCAGCCTTTTTAGACGAATACCAAAGCTACCTTCTTTTCTTGAATGTTCTACAGATTTTCTTGCTGATTCAATCATAATTAGTATCTCTTCAAAGTTTGCTGACTTTTCGCAATACATTTGAATATCAAGGTTTTTGAGTGTTTCCAACCCCGGAGCTTCTTCAGCCCTTCCGGTAAGAAGCATAATGTAAAGCTCATCATCTGTTTTTCTTATCTTTTCGGTTATTTGTTTTCCATTCATGGAATCAATAAAATAGTCTAAAATCAAGAGGTCGTAATTATTTTCCCTAATTGCATCAATGCCTTCCTTTGAAGTCACAAACCCATCAACCAAATATTCGGACGAAAGATTTGCTTTTATTGCATCAATAACTCCCTGTTCATCATCAATAATTATTATTTTGAATTGTTCTTCCATATCGGCCTCCTCACCGCCATTCTTTATTTAATTATTATACCTTATTCTTACATTTTACCAACTAAAAAATAGAAAAATCTTCTTTATTAATTAAAATAATAATACACATTAAGTCTTTTAGCAATATTTTT
The DNA here is from genome assembly GCA_023412275.1 of Bacillota bacterium. Classification (GTDB taxonomy): domain Bacteria; phylum Bacillota; class Clostridia; order Acetivibrionales; family DSM-1351; genus Ruminiclostridium. The sequence goes on along the minus strand of JAEYNY010000091.1, from coordinate 30,290 downwards.
TTCATTATTTATGACATTTATTATGCGATATTTTTAAACCAGTTGTATATTGTAAATGTCGTTTATATTACCTCAACCCGTTTTAAGTACGGCTAAATTTATTGGAAAATATTTCTTGACACGTCATATATAATGACATACAATTAGTTTAACAAATGATATCATTTATGACAATTTAGTCAAACTAAATTGAACCTTAGTAATTGGACGTGCATTCAACAAGAAATGCACACCCTACATATTAAACTTCTGGTTAAATTAACCTTAGATAGGAGGGCATGATAATGCTTAATAATTCAAGTAGCGAAGACATAAATGTGTTAATAGTAATTGACACTGACTATGTCAAAAGGAATTTTCCAAACCCAAGTCAGGATCCCAACAACCCTACCGGTATTGACCACAACAGTCAGTTTATGATTTGTGCTGATCCAAGGGGTATTATCAGTGGACAAGGTACCGCTGACCTTAATTTCAAGGCCTGCCCAGGAGATCAGGTATCTTTCAGAGGTATTTCAATTTACGGCAATTCCGATGACGCTGTAATAGTCTACGGAATTAAATACTGGTCCGGCGACAATGTATTTAACAGCTTTGTAACCAACCTGGTACAAAGACAAGGTGCTGTGGAACCTGATCCTTCTTCTCCCAACGGATTACCACCAAAACATGTTGCACTGGACTTCATTAGTCTAGACTCAAAGGTAGCCAAGGGCGGTACAGAAAATTTCTTTGTTTACTTTGCACTCTATACATTAGGCGCTGACGGAGAAACACAGAATTTGTTCGGTTACTACTATTGGGATCCAACTATTACTGTGCAGTAGGTTTATTGAGATATAATACATAAATTAGAGACCCCCCGGCTAGACCGGGGGGTTCTTTTAATATGGTTATTTAGGCGATAAGCTAACTAGCAAAAAACATACGTACGCTGTGTCCCAAAGTATCTTGCCCCTGTTTGGCGATGTGTTACCCCTGTATCCGACTTTGCTGCATAGGCTGGGATAAGTACACCCATCAGTGGATTTGGAAAAATTTGAGGGCAATTCGGGAGCTCACTTATGCTCGTCAGCTTTTCCTAGATTTATAGATACCCCAATCGAATATCATCTATTTCTTAAAAAAGTTACTAAAAAAATGCTTTGAGTCTGCTTCATCAAACTCCGTTTGCCACTTGCTAATGAAATCTCTTATTTTAGTGAATATGTCCTTTTTTTCAGATTCTGTAAACTTTGTGCCTTCATCAGTGAGTTTATTCATTTTTTCCATGATTATTTCTGTTATCAGTTTTTCTAAAATTTCATTCTGTTGAACTGAAGATAAACCAAACTCTTTACTTTTAATATACACTTTTTGATATGCTTCTTTTACATCCATAAGATCTTTTTCATCAAAATTCATGTTTAACCTCACTAATTAATTATTTAATGCTTTGAATAAAACTTCAATTGCATCTCTTAAGTCTTCAGCCTCTGCACTTGCCTTAAGTTGCTCATATACCTCTTGAGTATACTTTGCGCTCATAGTTTCTTGAGTTAAATCCTCAGTTACTGTTGTAATTGGGCTATATCTATTAGTAGTTCCAATAGCAGGATTCTGTATAAATCGTCCTGTTTCTGAATCTCGTAAAGTAGAATTTCGGATTATATTTGATGCCTCTCTATTTACAGTATTTACGGTCGTTCTACGGTCCATGCATTGTACCATAGTATTTTAGGCGTTGCGAGTCTTAACATTTCGTACAAGGTTTGCTGGAAGTATTCATACCCCAATCCATATTTTTCAGTCAGGGTATCTAGTACGCATCCTCGACTGGGTGTCAGGTCAACGGGATAAATGGCGTCAAAGGGGCTATTATACAATGTATACTCTCCGGATTTTTTTATCTTGAAGATACAGTTTCAATACTTCTTTCGGTGTATCAAACCAGCAGAACATCCCCAACTTGTAATCATAATACATTAAATACCCTCTTTTTAGCACCAACTCTGAAAGCCACAACACCTTTATCTAGAAGTCTACTGCAGTCATTTCTGCCCTTGCCGTTCCCGATTCTCCCCCAGCCTTGCTGTGTTTTCTGCCCTTTGGCTTTCCTTTACCAGTTGGAGATATTGCTCTGAAGCAGGAATAATCAAGCTCTACGTAGAGAAAACAAGGTCACAACAGCTGGAACTGTGTGACCTTAGAATAATATTTTTTGTTTGTATACTAAAGACTAGTCTTCAAGACCTTCAATACTTTTACAAGCAACTTTGATAACGTTTCCATCAATTAATTTTATACTTAATTGATTCCAATTGTCATCAATTTTTTTAACTCCTCCCCCAGGTAAAGGGTTTTCTCCATATAGTTTTTTTACAGTATATAATGACTCATCAATTAAATTTCCTTTAGTCTCAACTGTAATGCCTTCTATTACAGATTCATCCCAGTGTCCAATAAAAGACAAACCAATAAAGTCCTTACAGCAAATCGTAACAATAATTTCTGTGTCTTTCGACACTGTTATAAGAACTCTATCATAATCAAACTCAAGCTTATCTAGTGACCAATCAGCCCAACAGCTATTATTTATTTTTTCTGCTGTGTTATCCATCATACATGCCTCCAATCTATATGTTACTTTAACCAATACTGAGGAAATGTAGTCTTATTGCTTCCCCATGGTCCTGTAGCCCCATTTTGTCTATATTCTACATGAACATGTGGAGTATCATGGTCAATGCTTATCTGTCCCGAGAAACTAGGCTTCTCCGTATGAGCATCCTCAACCCTAACCCTCACTGGTCCGTTACTACCTATTCCGACATATTTCCCATTTTGTTCTACCATTTTTGAAAGATTGTAGTTAAAACCACTTTCGGTTGCAGGAACTACATCTCCTTTAGGTGTTACATAGAAATCAATCTTTGGTGTCAGCTTGCTGGCATTGGAATTTGCAGCATTGATTTCTGCCTGTAAATTACTATTAAACTGCACTGCTGCCATGAAGTCAGCCCCTAATGAAGCTGCAAAAATCAAGTCATTTGCAATTCGCATATTTTCGGCTAAATCTCTTTGCACTACAGCATCTCTATAGTCTTCCCCAAATTCGGTCTCAAGTGTATTTAGCATTTGATTTCTTCCAGGAGCTTGTGTTAAATTGTACAAAAGAAAAGGTAAAAGCTGTTTTGCTGCCGATGGAGTTTTATCATTTGCTAGGTTCTGACTCCATGCACTATTAAATGATGATTTGATTGCATCGTCAAGACTTACAGGCTTCCCCGTCCCATTAGGTTTTATCTGATTAGTCTCCTTTTTTTCTACCTTAGTTATCTTAACCTGGTTATTTACAACCTGTGTATGTACTACGGTATTTTTAGGGTCTGATGTGGAATTCCTCACAGTAGTTATCTTTTTAATAGTCTTCTCATAGGTACCTTGTGATAATAATATTGCTTCTCCGGAAATATCTCCTGGTTTTGAATTTTTCTTAACTAATTCTATTTGGTTATATACCTTTTGGTGATCGTTATCGTTCCTTAACGAATATGCAGTACATAAAACATTCATTGTTCGGTTATCAACTACACCTGTTACAGGTAATCCGTTATCCTTTTGGAACTCTTTTACAGCACTTTGCGTACACCCTGCAAAATTTCCTGTTGCTTTATATCCTCCAAGACTATAGTCTAATCCCAGTAACTTTTCTTGTATCGCTTTAACCATATCACCTTTATCACCATAATCCAATACCCTATTTGCTTTGTGCCCTGTCGGATCATCATACATTATTGGCTCATTCGCACAATACGTATACAAATTCAAACTCAACGGGTCATTCGGATCACCTGTATAAGTATCCTCACTTAGGAATCTGGCTGTTTTGCTATCATAATAGCGGGCATTCAGGTAGTAAAGGTCTGTCTCTTTGTCGTACTGGTAGCCTGCGTAGGTTACGCTGTTGTTAACATCTCCCGTCTGCTCTGTTATGTTTCCGAAGGCGTCATAATAGTAGGTTGCTTGAATTGCTCCGTTTTCACCTATTAATGCGGTTACGTCTCCGTGGCCGTTGTACATATAGTTCATTGTATCATTTTGGGCAGTTCTTGTCAGGAGATTTGTTCCATATATGTTTCTGGCTGTCTCGTTGCCTTCTACGTCTGTTTCCAGTACTACCTTGTCAGCTTCATACAGGTAGTTTGTGGTACGCTCGTTTTCTGTTTTGGTTACACGGTAGCCTTCTCCGTTATAGGAATAGGTTGCTGTTTTCTTGCCTGCTGTGGTTTTTACCAACTGGTTCCAGACGTCAAACTTATAGTAGGTCACATTGCTTGCAGTACTTTGACCTGATTTTTCAAGACTGAAGCCGCCTGATGTTGACGTAGCAACCGGTTTTACCGTTTCTGTGGTTTTTGAGACTGTATTTCCATTGCTGTCAAACCTGTATGTGTCGGTTATTGTTTCGGTGCCACTTCTCTTTACGGTTGATACAAGTCTGTTCTGCTCGTTGTAGGTATATGTGGTGGTTACTGAGGCCGCACCTGCAATTATGGTTTCTGTAAGCCTGTTTCCTGCCTTGTCAAAGGTGTAGTTGGTTGTCTTGCCGTTTGGCTCCGTTACCTTTTCAAGTCTGTTAAGACTGTCGTAGTTATAGCTTGTAGTTCCTTTTCTGTCTGTCTTTGTAGTCTGGTTATGGGCTTCGTCATAGGTGTAACTGTAGGTGTCTATTACTGTTCCGTCAGCTTTTTTGTTTGTGAGGGTTTTATTTAGTCCGTCCTTGTAGTAGGTGTATTCCTCTTTTGCTCCGTCATTGTAGGTTACGGTTTTTCTGCTGCCGTTGCCGTAATATTCGTATGTTGTGGTCTTTCCCTCTGATATCACCTCGAAAAGTCTGCCTGCTTTGTCATATACCTTTTTGGTTAGGTTGTGCTTGAAATCCTCAGTAGTTTCAAAGTACAAGCCTTCGCCCTCAGTATTATCATAGGTATAGGTTGTTGTACCGAAGCCCGGTGCTTTTTTGGTTGTTACTCTGTTTTCTTCGTCGTAGGTTCTTGTGGTTGTACCTGTTTTATCTGTCATGGTGAGCTGGTTGTCGTTGTTGTCATAGGTATAGCTGATTGCTACTTCTCCTATTGCTTTTCTGGTAAGTCTACCATGTACGTCATAGGAATATACGGTCTGTTTTGCGTTTCTGTCGGTCTTTGTCTCCATGTTGCCGTCTGCAAAATAGGTGTACTTTTCTGTTTTGGCATCCAGATATGTATATTTCCCCGGTGTACCGATTCTTCCACCCTGATCTATTTTCCTGGTAACCTTATTTGCAGCGTTGTATTCATATGAGGTTGTGTTTCCGTTTGCGTCGGTCTGGGTCAACTTGTTTCCGTTCAAGTCGTAGGTATAGGTGGTTTTCTCCGACTTTGGGTTTATTACCTCTGTCAATCGGTTGAATTCATCAAATCTATATGTCGTGGTAATATTTCTGCCGTTTGTTTTGGCTATGATATTGCCAACATCATCATAGGACTGACTTGTTGTATGGCCCTCCGGGTCTATGGTTGCAATGAGTCTGTTGTTTTTGTCATATATATAGCGGGTTTCGTTACCCAATGCATCTGTTGATTTTATCTGTTTACTATTTTTGTTGTACTCTAACTTCTGTATTGTAGTGTATGGATCTCTTTTTTCTATGAGTCTGTTTAAGGGATCATACACATTGGTGCTTGTATTGCCAAGCCAGTCGGTTTCAGTGGTTTTGTTTCCGTTGGCATCGTATGTCCAAGTAGTTGTTTTTTCCCTGCCATCTACCGTTGTTTCAACAGCTAGAAGTCTGTTTAAACTGTCATAGTTATATGTCTTTACATTCCCATTCCCGTCAGTTTCCGAGTATTTGTTTCCATTTAAGTCATAGGTTGAATATGTAGTTATGGCCTGGGTATTATCGGACTTTTTCTCTGTATGGGAAAGCTGTCTCCCCTGATTATCGTAGGTATAGAGGTCAACCTTTCCCATTGAGTTTAGTTGTTGCTTCAGTTGTCCCATTTCGTCGTACTGGCTTGTGACCATTATTGACGGGATGGTGCTGTCTCCCGGTGCAACTGTTTTTCTGACTTTCCCCAGAGCGTTATATTCAAATGTAGTGGTATTGCCATTCCCGTCAGTCTGTGCCAGTATTCTGCCTGCAAGGTCATAAGTAGAATGCTTTACTACCTTTGGTGCAGACGAAGGATTTTTTTTCAAACTTACTGAAAGTATATCCCCTGCATCGTTGTATGTGTACCGGGTTTCCACTTTGTTTGCATTGGTTTCAGATATCTTTCTTGCCAATCCGTCATATTCATTTCTGGAAGTAAATGCAAGATCATATTCCTTTGCTACCGGGTCTTTTGAGGTTATTATCAGGTTTGCCAGATTGTATGTATACTCTGTACCATAACCTGAATTTATTTTTTCTTCCAGTGTTGTTCCTACTCCTGAGTCATATCCCGCAGCATCGAGTTCTTTTATGAGATTGCCTGAATTATCATATTTGCAGGTTTTTGTGTATATGGTTACCCACTGGCTTGTAACAGGGTCTATATATATGTCCTTTTTTGCTATGACTCTATCCATTGCATCGTAGACATATTCAATCCTGTTCATATCGTAAATGCTTTTTGTGGTATTGTAGTTTTTCGGTGTTACTTCCGCTATCTTTCTTCCTGCCAGGTCGTAATCATACACCATTACGGCCTTTTGGGCATCTGTTGCTTTAATCAATAATCCTCTTTGATTATACTCATACTTTGTAGTACTGCCCTTTGCATCTGTTTTTGTAAGGGGATTGCCGTCCCAACTATATGTTGTGGAATTGGTTATTGTAACGACTGCACCTTTTTCGTCCACTCCGGGTTCACTTTGGGACAGTTGTCTGTCCAATACATCATATTCAAAGGTGGTGGTTACCTTGTTGGGGGCTGTCACGGTTTTTGTATTACCATTCTTGTCATAGGTGTAGGAGGTTGTAAGTACAGTGTCAGTTGTATCGTCGAAGTCTTTTCCATACAGGTCTCCCGTTTTTACATGTTGCTCCTTTTTTTCAAGCTTTCCAAGGTAATTGTATGTATAATCCGTTACTAGCTTGTTGGTTGCATTGGTATATACACTTTCTTTTATAACATTTCCGTCATCATCGTACAGGTATTCTGTCTTTCTTCCTTCAGAATCGCTTGTCTGGCTGACGTTACCGTTTTTGTAATACTGGTAGTTCGTTATTGCAAGGCTTTCAGGTATTGACCACAGGGTTACCTTGTCTTTGCCTGATTTAACCGCAGATTTTCTTCCAGCCTTGTCATATTCGGTTTTGTTGTAAGTGTATAGTGTGTTTCCGTTTGATACTTCTAAGGGAGCCCATTGTTCTGTCAATCTGTTAAGTCCGTCATATTTGAAGTATGTACTGCTTCCATTGGCTGCAATCTGTCTGTTAATTGTTCCGTTTGCGTTATATATTGTCCTCTGCTTTGTCCCGTCAGGATTCTGCTGTTCTACAAGCCTGTCGGCATAGTCATAGGTGTAAACCGTCACAGCCTTGTCTTTGGAATTCAAATATTTTGTTTCAGTTTTTTGTGTTTTTCCGTCCTCTAAAGCTGCATAACTGTATTGGATAAGTAGTACTTCTGGCACTGATGAATTATCTCTGAAGTAAATTTTAAGTGGTCTGTCCAGTACATCATACTCATACCTGTAAATCGCGCCGTTGGGTTTTGTTTCGGTAATAGTGTTTCCGTATATATCGTAAGTGTAGCTGGTTTTATCCCCTAATGCATTGGTTTGTTCCTTTAATTTACCACTGTCAAAGTACTCGTATCTTGTTCCTGCCGTATTGTCAACGTATGTATCGGCTTCTAAATCGTCCTTTGTACTATCATATTGGTTTGGGTTAATCTCTTGTATTTTTCTTCCCAGAATATCAAAGACGGTTCTTTGTGTTTCATTTTTTGAGCTTACTGTTGTAGTTTTAATTAACTGGCCGTTTTTGTCGTAAGCAAATTCTGTTCTGTTGCCCTTAGGTGTTATTTGTGCGGTTTTCCAGCCTATCCGGTTGTACTCATAAGTTGTAACTTTGCCAGTTTCGGGGTCAGACACGGTTTTTACATCACCGTAAGTGTTATAGGTGTATGTGGTAGTATTGCCTTCCGCATCGGTTTCACTTTTTAATAGTCCTTTTGCAGATGAACCCGATTCTTCTCCGGTATAATATTGGTAGGAGGTTATTGCAAAACCTATATCACTAGTGCCGTCGTATATATCTGTTCCGTTAAGGGGTTGTACCTTCTTTATCAGGTTTATCTTGTTTTCATCGTATACATTGTAGGTTATTTTCCCGCACCCATCTATTTCCTTGATTACATTGTTTTTTTCATCATATTCTTTTAGTTGGGTACTTCCGTCAGGATTTGTAATCTTCGTTACATTACCCCTATCATCAATCTCATACTGAGTTTTGTTTCCATTACGGTCGGTTTGAGATTTTACATCGCCATATTTGTTTTTGCCTCCATTTTGGAAATATTCAGTATAGCTGGATTTTCCGTCAAGGTCCTGCACTCGGGTAGTGTAGAAGGAGGAATCAAACCAATAGGAGGATACCCTTCCATTTATATCGGTAATGGTAGTTTTTTTATTTGTCATGTCATAGGCATATTTAACTGTATCTCCCAGAGAATCTGTTGCCTCTGATACCTTGTGCTGGTTTTCGCCTTCCGCATGGTTATATGTGATTTTTTCAACTACTTTTTCATTATGGTCTTGTATCTGATTCAGATATCCCCATGTATCGTAAAAGTACCTCATTTTACCGCCCATCGGGTCTGTAACCACTGACAGTCTGTTATTAGAATCATACTCATATACTACCGCCCTATTTTCCGGGTCAGTAATTTTTTGAATTAGTCCGTTTGTTCCATAGGTCACAGTAAAAGATCTGCCCACAGTGTCGGTTATTTTGGTTATTTTTCCGCTGCCATCAACAGTTATATTTATGGAATTACCGTTTCTGTCCTCCATTTTTACAAGGTAACGGTTGGTATTAAAGGTATACTTATATTGATCCGGAGTAGTCAATGTATATGTACCGTCAGCATTTTTTACAAATTTACTTCTGGATTCCTCTGGCTCGTATCCATTACCATTTAACCTGAATCGCTCAACGCTTCCGTTTGGGAGTGAGACATCTACAACTTCCGTACCCTCGACTTTCCCGGTAAAACCAAAGGTCCAGCCTCTGCCAAATTCTTTGCTGACATCACTTCTGGAGTTGTAGGTACGTGATATGTTTACCTGAAAACCAGGTGCAGGAACACTCATGTCGTTTACTGTAACCGAGAAGTTTCCTGATGCGGGATTAACACCTGATTCCCCGTAGTGGAGCTTCTCTTTTATTTTCGCAAGTTGATCCATGGTGTACCAAGTGTCAATATTACCTCCCTGTTGTCCTGCTGGAACAGTACTGTTGTCATTTCCGGGGCCATCGTATGTATCTGGTTCCGGTTTTGTATTTGTCAAGGTGGCATACGCATCTACCCTTCCCCCTGTGGAAACCTTTCCACTCATGTTTGTGCAGGATACCACGTTATCTTTTATACGCTGTGAAATCTGTGTTATGGTCAGGCTTGGCACATAACTTTGCAAAAGTGCTGCAATGCCCGTTACAAAAGGAACGGCTGCTGATGTTCCGGTAAAATAATCATATGTGTTTCCGGGTGTAGTACTTAGAATATTCACTCCCGGAGCCGCTACATGTATTTTGTTGCCATAGCTTGAATATGGTGAAAGTACTCCTTTGCTGTCTATGGAAGCAACTGATAACACATTTGGAATGTCAAAGCACGCAGGATATACCGGGGATACTGCAACGTCCGCTCCCCTGTTTCCAGCAGCACATATGAACAGTATGCCGCTATTTGCCATGGTATCCTTCAGTGCAAAATTGTCATCGGTACCACCAAAACTGCAGTTTATTATTTTGACGCCCATTTTCATTGCGTATTCTATTGCATCTATTGCATCACAAGTATAGCCCCAGTTTCCGTTAATGAATTTCAATGGCAATACCTTTACTTTTGGTGCAATACCGCATATTCCCTCACTGTTTTCCTCTGCTGCAATTATTCCTGCAACATGTGTTCCGTGAAAGTCTAAGGTTGCATTATCAAACACGGTTTTATCTGAATTTACAAAGTCCCAACCGTTAATATCATCTATGTATCCGTTGTTGTCATCGTCTACTCCGTTGCCCGGAATTTCCTTTGTATTTACAAATATGTTGTCTTTTAAGTCATTGTGGCTGATGTCAACACCCGTATCCAAAAGTCCTACTACAACAGAGGAAGCGCCTTGAGTAAGATTCCATGCATTTAGTGCATTTATATCCACTCCGTTTCTTCCCAGCTGCCCTTCTGTTTCCTGACCGTTGTTTTGAAGACCCCATTGATGTTCAAACATCGGGTCTGACGGAGCAGACATTATATCGAGTTTGTAGTTTGGTTGTGCATACAAAACATCAGGGTCTTTTTTTAACTCGTCAACTACTTGGGATATATCATCCTTTGTGTCTATCTCCAGTAGGTCAATCTTGCTTTTTGCATATTTCTTTTTTAAATTCAGCTTTTTGAGCTTTACTTTCTTTTTGAGGTTATTCTTAACCTTCTCTTGATTTGAACTGCTTTTATATTTAACCAGAATTTCAGTTTTTTCATGGTGAACCATAGTAACAGTTTTTTTATCAGCTTTTTCATTACCATTTCCTGCTGCAAAGCTTAATGAAGGTAAATATACAAGTATATTTGTTATGAAAAAGGCCATAACAAGAATTCTGGATATTGCGATTTGTATTTTTTTCACTGATGTATCTCCCCTTTTTTATCCTTACTGTATGGTGTAGGTAATTTGGGCCGGGCCGTCATGCTTTGCCCTGAGCCTTATACTATTAACAATACCTGACCATACCTGCCAGGACTGTGCAGAGCCGTTCTTAACAAACACAATTGTTCCTGGAGCTACCTGTTTTACGGTAATATCAGTGCCGTAAACATCTCCTTCCTGTGTGTCTGTCTTTGGAGTGAAGCCACAAAGGTCTATTAAATCAAAATCGTTAGTATCGTACTGAATTGAAAATGTATATTTGTTTAAGTCCTGAATGTCTGAACCGGACAAAATCAGGTCAAATTCTTCACCTGTAACTGAAGTAATGTCATACGTCTGTACTGAATTCAGGGTCTTTAATATCATCGGGGTACTCCATTCACTACAGCCTGAAACACTTCTGGCTCTGACTTTGTAGGTATGGGTTGTATCGGGGGAAAGTCCTTTATGTAAATAGCTTGTTCCTGTACCGTTGTCAATAATTGTTCCATCAACCTCAATTTCATATTCCTCTGCTCCTGCAAGCTTATCCCAACTCACAAGTATGGATGTCATGTTAGAGGAGGATACTACATTTGAAGGTATAGCCGGTCCTTGGAGAAGTGTTGAAACAGTAAACAGACTGCACCATTCTCCTGCCCCGGAACTGTTATTGGCTCTTACACGGTAGGTATGTTTTGTCCCAGCCTGAAGTCCTTTACTCGTAAATGTCGTTGCATTCACATTTGAGGTTACTATTCCGTCTGCTTCAACATCATAGGATGTAGCACCATCAATTTTATTCCACATTATTGATATTGAAGTCTTTTTAGCTATAGCTGATACTTTCGGTACATTGCCGGAAGTAAATTTTGTAGACTTGATTAAGGTATTGCTCCAGTTGCTGGTACCATCTCCACTAATCGCCCTGACTTTTATCTCATGTTGTGAATTTGGGTCTAACCCTTCGGCTGAATATGTTGTTTCTGATATACCTGTTATAACAGAACCGTCAAAATCCAGTTCATAGGTTGTTGCTCCCTCAACCGGCTGCCAGTTAATTGTCATAGAGGTTTCTTCTGAGGTTGCTGCTAAACCTTGAGGGGTTTGGAGTAAAAATGTATTAATTGTCAATGGTTCTGTCCATTCACTGACCTCTGTGTCACTTTTCGCCCTTGCTCTGTAGGTGTGGGTAGTATTTGGCAGTAATCCGTTATGTATACAGGAGGTTTCATCTCCGTTGTCGGTAACCACACCATCAACTTCCACTTCATAGCCGGTTGCATCGGCAACCTGATTCCATGACAATACGATTGAAGTATTATCTGCATTTGCCTTTAATTTTGAAGGTGTTCCGAATTCATTTGTAAGTGTAGCGGAAACAATTGCGGCACTCCATTCACTTGTTATCCCGCTCTTCTTTGCCCTTACTCGGTAAACATGTTGTGTTCCCGGTGCAAGGCTGCTATGGGTATAGGTAGTTCGTGTACCATTGTCAAATGCAGCTCCGTCTACTGATATCTCATAGCCTGATGCTCCGCTTACCTTGTCCCAGGTAATAGTTATACTGTTTAGAGCCGGAGTTGCTGAAATATTTACCGGTACAGGGACTGTATCAAGAAGTGTGGTAGTATTCACATACCCACTCCATTCACTCTTTCCTCCCGGGTTAATGCTTCTTACCCGATATGAGTGATGGGTTCCCGGAGTTAGACTGTTATGAATGTAATTTGTATTTGGGCCATTGTTAACCAGTACTCCGTCCACCTCTATATCGTATCCGGTTGCCCCTGAGACGTTGTTCCAGGTAACCGTAACGGAGGTACTCAAAGGCACCGTATTAAGGTTAACCGGTATATCCGGCGAAGCTGGTAGTGTGGATTTTGTTACTGGTGCACTCCAGTTGCCGGGGCCTCCTGCATTTCTGGCCCTGATCCGGTATGTATGAGGTGTTCCGGGATTAAGACCAACATGTGTGTAAACAGTGGCAGTATCAGTATTTGCAACTATCCCATCGACCTCAATCTCATAACCTATAGCTCCAGCGGAAGCATCCCATGAGACGGTTATGGTCTTATCTGTTGCGGTAGCAATAATATTTGCAGGTGAACCGGGAGGTGCAATGAGGGTTGTCCCACTCACGGAAGAGCTTGCAACAGTTTCAATATTTTCTGCATTTCTTGCTTGTGCAGTAAAGGTATAGGTTTGCTCAGGAGATAAACCCGTAACAGTAACCTTTTTGTTTGTAAGAGTAATCCAAGCAGGTGCAGAAGTAAGAGTTCCTTCTTGGGTTACATACTGACTGCCGTTATTTACACTGATTTGATATTGTGTAGAATCCGAATTATTGTCGGTAGCTTCAACATCAATGGTGTAAGACGATTGTTTATTTACTTCAAGTTTGGGGACAGTCGCTTTTGTGTACACATTCTGTAAACTAGTTGCAATGTGTCCCTTTGCATCCCTTGCTTCAAACTTTGTAGGATATTGAGTATTTGGTATCAAATTATTCTGGGAAGTGTAGGTTTGGGAGTCAATCCATGAAGATACCTCAGAGCCGATAGTGTATCTGTAAGGTTCAACAGCAAGCCCGGATATCCCATCTGTGGCAGACCCAGTAATTGTTATTGTATCTGTTGTTGAAGAACTTGTGATTTCTCCAAGTGTTGAAGCTGACTTGTCCACTTGGAAATTAATCGTCTGAGTAAATGGCTCGGTAGTCCTGCCGTCGGTAACTTCATAGGTTATTGTGTGAGTCCCGTCTGAAAGTGAACTCATGTCAATTGGATTAAATGATACCGGCTTTGTTTCTGTAGTGTTATTTACGGACTTTGTATCCCTTGGGGTTGTTTCAGAATCTAAGTAGTATTTATATGTTAAAGTATCATTGTTTTTATCAGAAACAGTAATTTGAGGGACAAAATTTGTGTCTGCCTCGGAAAACACTTCATTTTGCTTTGGAGTTACAGCTTCAAAAACAGGATAAAAGTTTATTGAGTATTCCCATAAGTCACTATAATAAATTCCGCTATAGGAACCTCCGAATATATACATTTTATTATTTGTTTCTGCTAATGTATAGCCTAACCGACTTGTTGCACCTGACTTTTTTTCGGTCCAGTTATCAGTTTTTGGATCATATTCCCACAAACTATTTAAAACGTATCCCAATGAAAATCCACCGAATTTATACATTTTTCCATATAGTGAAACTGCCGATCGTCCTAATTCAGATGATTTAGTAGGACCATCTTTTTTCCTTAGCCAGGTATTAGCTGTCGGGTCATATTCCCACAAGTCATTATTATAATCTGAGTCATATCCTCCAAATAAGTATATTTTGCCTTCTATTACCACTGCTGATTGGTCATAGCGTGAGAATGGCATGGTTGTTTTTTGTATCCATTTATTTGTGGCAGGATCATATTCCAAAACCGTATTACTGTCTAGACCATTTGTTCTACCTCCAAATACATACATTTTACCATTAAATACGACTGACGTATGAAGGAATCTAACTCCTGGGGCATCTGCTTTTTTAGTCCATTTTTCTGTTGTAGGGTCGTATTCCCACAAGTCCTGATAATAGTCACCGGCACCGCCTCTTCCTCCAAATACATACATTTTGCCATTTATATTTACAGCGGTTTGTCCCAGCCTATAAATAGGCCCATTAGCCTTTTGTCTCCATGTGTTAGTTTCCAAATCATACACCCACAAATCACTCGAAAGTTTGTCCGATTGAGTTTCTCCACCAAATACATAAATTTTATTATCTATTACTACTGAACTGGCATATTCGCAAGCTATGGGAGCACTTGGCTTCTGTATCCATTTCTCTTCAAAAGTCGCCTTACTGCCCTTTACATACCAATACCCATCGGTATACACTCCATCATCTGGATATGTCCCGTCAGGTGCCTGAATACCTGATTTGTTCAAATTATACTTGGTAAGTACACCATTCACTACATGGGTAGTATATTGTGAGTAGTAATACATTGCCGTAGCCGCATTAACTTCATTTCCAAACTTTATATAGTCTTTCTTTACAGTAGGATTTCCAACTATCGTAATCCCAGACAACACAACAGCCATTGCCAGTAGCAAGGCCGTTAACTTTTTACCCGTTTTGTGCAAAAACATACATAATCTCCTTTTTTATTGAATTTTGTCAAACGATGGATTATATAATATTACCATCATTTACAGCCTCTTTCAATTATGTTCTGTTTTTGTTTTACAGACTTAACCCTTCCCCCTCCCCACTTTCAGCAATACATCCATGATGTAATGTACTGCTCGTTGTACCATGTATCTATCCCCACGGTTTCATTGTCCTTGAGGCTGTCATACCTTCCGTCAGATGTAATAACTCGCACTCCGTATTCCTCCAGAAAGTCAAGGAAAAGCAGAGTTTTGGCATTGTTTCTTCCCAGTCTTGACAAGTCCTTTAATACAACAAGATTAACATTACACGCCATTACATCTTTTTTCAATTCTTCAAGGGCGTACCTTTCAAAGCCCGCACCAGATACATTGTCATCAACATAAGTTTTATAGATAGTTCCGAAATTATTTTTTCTCACAAAGTCTGCCAGAAGCTTTTTCTGCGTTTCAATAGTCTCAATGTTTTCCTCATTCTCATCTCTGCTTTGCCTTACATATATACCTATATGATAATTGATATCAGGTTTGTTAAATCCAAGCATGGCATCCTCCCATTTTTACAAGTTAATCAGTGTAAATACTATTCTATTTATATTCAGTTGTTTCGGAATATAAAAATTGTCCATGAAAAAGGCATACTAACCGATTAACAGTTAGTATGCCTTTTTATGTAATAATTCTTTTTTACTATAGCTTTTTCCCCTCTGAAGTAGGAAGCATTTCATCAAGATATTCATTTATTAATTCAGCAGGTTTATGTCCGGGTCTTTCAAACCCAAGTATCATGTTGCAGTGGGCATAACCTTTCACAATATATAATCTTGCATCTTTGGCCCCTTTTTCGACTAGCTTGTCGTGTAATTCTATGGAATTTGTCTTAGGAACAAGCCAGTCATCTCCTCCATGCAATATCAGACAAGGAGGTTCTTTCCCGGTTATATGTGAAACAGGTGAACATTCAACTTTATTATCATCTCCCCCCAACATTGCGATTATTGCCGCACTCAGCATTGGGGGCATGTAATTTTCCGGAAGGTTAAAATCATGAATACCACTCATAGGTATCCAGCATTTAACCTTTTTAATATCTATATCATATTTTTTGTGCCATTTAACTCCTGTAACAAGAAGAGCCGCCAAATGTCCTCCTGCAGAATGTCCTACTACACTAATTCTATTGGGGTCTCCACCATAATCGTGTATGTTTTCCTGTACCCATTTAAGAGCTTGAGCACAGTCTTCTATTATTACAGGATGTGTCACATTGGGTGATAATCTATAGTTAATAGAAACAACCGTATATCCTTTCTTTATCCAGTCATGTGCTACAAATCTTGTATTGCTTTTATCTTCATTTGTCCAGCCACCTCCATGTATATAGAAAATAACCGGTCGTTTCTTTTTTTCTGGAGTATTTAAGTGGTGAATGTCAAGTCTTTGCAGCGGGTCTTCACCATAGGGCCTTGCAAAGTAGTCCTGACGATTCGGATCTGGTGTGGCATAAAGAAACGGATACTCTAGTCCACATTGTCCATAAAATGCCCAATCCTTTTCTTGGATTGAGTTTAACGTTTCTTCTGAATCTACAAACTGCCTATAATCAGTCTCATAATTCATAATTTTTCTGCCTCCGTATTTAGGTTATGACATTGATTTTTAATTTCAATTTGTAGATTCTACAAAATATTTACAGATTCCTCCTTTTTGTACAATATTTCTATAAAATAACAGCTAATTCTAAACTTTCAAATCTCTGTTCTTGTAAAATAAATAAGTCGAGCTTACAAAAACTGCTACAAGTACAATACACAAAACAACTACTGTAACGTCAATACCCTTCCCGTCAACCATATCCTTGTAACTGAAATATTTAAATGGCGATAAAAAATTAATTACATTTACTTTATCTGTCAAGTCAGTAATCTTGGCTACAATAAAGCTTCCCATAAGTATTCCTGCTGCCGCTGACCCTGAAGCTTTTGGTTTTTTCATTACAGAAGCAAGAGCTGCGCCTAAAGACAAAAATACAAGCTGAACAATAAACATGCTCACAAAAAATACTGCAATATTCCCTGTAATATCCTCTCCCTTGTTATAAGCATTAACCATCATTAACGATGATACAAAGCTTACCAGGTTAACAATCACCAAATTTACAAAAGCTGCAAAAAACTTTGAAGTAATTACATTTGTACGGGATACAGGTTTCACCATCAAAAATTCCGTGGTTTTATCCCTTTCCTCTTTAGCAATTATTCCACTTCCAAGTAAAACTGCATGTATAGCAACCGCAAGCTCAATATATACAAACATCATTCCAAAAAATCCACCGATTGTTGTAACATCAAAAGAACCCATGCCCAATAGAGCCTTCAAGGTATACGGCATCTTTTCAAAAACATCACTGCCAGCCCCACCTGAGGAATAAGCAGTATATTTTCCCATACCGCTCAGTATCAATAAGAACATGCAAACACTCCATATAATCAAGGCTTTTCTGTTTGCCTTCAATTCTCTTAAAAAAATATTCATAATAAAGCCTCCTCTTAGCTAAATCCCTGTCAGTTAACTTACTGCATGGATATCCTTCCTGATATAAATGATATAGCTTGTAATAATGGCTGCAACTACTATTACAGCAGCCGTAACAAGGTACGAAGCCTCATAACCTGCGTTATTAATGATATAGGTTATATCAAAATATTTGAAAGGAGAAATATATCGCGCAGAAGTCAGAGCACCCACCATATAAAACCCGAAAACCACACCCAGAGATATTGGAAGAACAGATTTCAGTTTTTTAAAAAATACTGAAACAACCAAACCAATGGCCATAAAAATAATCTGTAGGAAGAACAATGTCAGGTTTATCATAAAGAACAACTTATTGCTATAATCTCCCGTCTTAACAGCATTGGCTATGAGAAGTGTTGCCGTATAAAATACGATATTTGTTGCAACTATGGTTGTTAATGCAGCCAACAGCTTTGCACTTACTATAGACTTTCGGGAAACGGGCTTAACCAGCAGGAAATCTGCCGTACGCTCTCTGGACTCCCTTGAAAGTATAGAAATTCCAAGATTCATACCCTGAATAGCACCGCAAAGTGTAACAAACGAGAATACCATGGAATAAAAGCCTAATAAGGATGCAATATTATCTATATTTATTCCTAGCATAGACCTTATTGCAGGAGGATAATTAGCAAGCAATTTTTTGAATTCTTCAGCATCAGCAGCTACACTGGGATATATGCAAAGAAAGAGCGCTGACAAAGCTATCAGGCTGAGTGTCCATATAGCTGCTGTCTTTCTCATGGATTTAAGCTCATGCAGAAACATATTCATATAAATCAATCCTCCTTTACATAGTAATGCATAAAGATTTCCTCAAGGTCAGGTTCTTCGATTGAAATATTTCTAAGGTCAATATCAGCCATCTTTGCCATAACCAAGTTAATATTTCCTTTAAAAATAAAATTAACACTTTTACCTTTGTTTTCCAATTTGCTGACACCCTTTATATCAAATACTTCCTTTGGAATAATTTCTTTAGTTTCAATGCTAATCTTCTTATAACTGTTTTCCTGTAACGTACTCATCTTTTCAAGCTTGATAATCTTACCATCCTTTATGAAAGCCACTCTGCTGCACATTTTCTGAACCTCACTGAGAATATGTGAGGAAAAGAACACTGTTGCTCCCTTACGGTTTTCCTCTGCAATAAGTTCAAAGAATTTCTGCTGCATGAGAGGGTCAAGTCCACTGGTAGGTTCGTCAAGAATAATCAACTTTGGTTCGTGAAGAAGTCCCTGGACAATACCCACCTTTTTCTTATTTCCGAAGGAAAGATCTTCCATTTTCTTCTTTAAATCAAGATCCATTACATCTGCAAGTTCTTTAATTCTAGTTGTACAATCTTTTTTGTAAAAGCTGGCCGAATATTTCAAAAGGTCCATTACCCTCATATTGTCATAGTAAAAAACCTCTGAAGGAAGATATCCCAATTCTTTTCTCACCTCAGGATGTTCCGTGCAGCTTTTGCCAAAAATAGTTGCACTCCCCTCAGAGGGATATATCAGGCCAAGGAGGGTTCTGATAGTGGTTGACTTCCCTGCTCCATTAGGACCGATAAAACCGAAAATTTCGCCCTGCTCTACACTCAGATTTATATTGTTTATACCTCTTGCTTTACCATAACATTTTGTAAGATTCTTAATTTCAATGACACTCATAAATACTCCTCCTTATAAAAATTGTTCCTGAGCAAATCCATACATTCAAAAAATTCCTTTAACATAACATCTAAATCCAGTGCAGAAGCAGACAATTGACTAGAGTAACCTTCGGCCATCCATATAAGCATTTTCAGTACCAACTTGGGGTCAATACCTTTTTTAAATTTTGAAGTATCCATTCCATCAAAAGCGATTTTATCTCTGTAATCATCTCCAATGGCAAGCAAAGATGTAATTTCCGACTTAACTTCCGGGTCAGACTCGAAATATGCACTGATTAGAAAAGCAGGAATATCAGTATGCCTCTTCATTACTGAAGCTTTAAGTTCAGATGATTGCTTAATTCTTTCAAAGAAATCAGTAACAGTAGAATCAAAGCCATTATTTAATTCATTAATAATTATGTCAGTACACATTCTTATCAAGTATAGATATAAATCTTTTTTTGTCCCAAAGTAATGAAATACCATGGCTTTTGAAATATCAGCAGCTTTGGCTATATCACTGACAGAAGTTTTCTTGTAGCCATTTGTCCCAAATGATTTAAGAGCCGCATCAACAATTCTGTTTCTTTTGTCCTCAGGTAGATTTAAAAACTTATCCAAAATATCACCTCAAAAATTTATAAACCGAATCGGTTGATACTAGAATATCATCATAAACCGATTCGGTCAATACATTTAATAAATAAATATAACTATATATAAAAAAGCATAATACCTTATTATGCCAAGCCTTACAGGCTACTCACTTCAAGGTTATTATGCTTTTTAATTCATTCAGGTGTAAATAAAATTACCAGCCTAAATCAGTTTTTATTGTTGCAGCAAGCTGGTTTGCCATCAACTCATGTGTTTTAACGCTAGGATGCCAATCCTCACCATAGCCGTTTGATTCAACCTGTACCGGAAATTCTATGAAATGAATCTTTGAATCCCCTGAAGTTTTTTTCTGGTCAACAACACTGGTTATGGCACCCTTGCACTTTGTCAGTTGATCCCCTGACAGCATTGGCCCAACTGCGCAATAGATATGGGCATCAGGATACTGTCCTCTTATTTTTGTTACAAAGTTTGCATATGCCGTCGCGAAGGTTGTTTTATCAATAGAACCGGTACTAAAGTCATTGGTACCCAGATTGATTACAACCACCTGTGGAGTCCATTTGCTTGTATCCCAAGTGAGAGTTGTATTGTAAGGAAGTACTCGGGAATAAACTGCAGGCATTAAGTCATTAAGATCCCCGCCATAGTTTTGTACCAGCCCTTTTCCTGACCAGCAGACAGTCATCGGGTCAGCGTTCAGAAGTCTTGCAGTTATTGCTCCATATCCCATATACGCATTTTCATTTTTGTTGGTAAACGACTGATACTGGCTTGTTCCTTCGTTACCGTATCCGCAGGTAATAGAATCACCTATAAATTCTATTCTTTTTGTGGATGGTGAAGGAGCAGGCAATAAGCCACCTCCGGTAACATTAAAGCCTAAAAATTGTGTTTCCCCGATCCAAGCTTCAGTTCTTCTGACCAATTCAACACTGTGAACACCATCCACCAGACCGGAAGCTAGAACAATTGGAGAAGAAGACCCAGCAGGAACATTAACAGGTGCTTTTACAACCCCGTCGATTATAACATTGAACCAGTTGTCCCCTGCTGATTTAATCGTTGCACTTATTCCGGTTCCTGAAAAACTTGCCTTTATAGTTGAAGTACTCCATGCAAACTTAGGGCCTGCAGAATCAGTGGTATCAAATCTACCAACCAACAATACTCCCGGTTTTGTTGGTGTAGAATTAGTTGGCAGGGTCTTAACTATACCCAATAGATATTGTTTCAAAATAGCAAAGTCCATTGCATCCAATGCTCTATCACCATTTAAATCCATATAATAATAGAAAGTAGTATTTTGGTCCATGAGATATTGCTTTAATTTCATAAAATCCAAAGCGTCCACATTTCTGTCATCGTTGAAGTCACCATACACTCCCGGTGGCTCAAGTGCAGAAACGTTAGTGCTTCCTACGGAAGCTAAAAATAATACAAAAAGCATTGAAAATACAATTAGAAATGCTCCTGATTTTCTTGTCATTTTAATTTTTTTCATAACAAAACTCCTATATTCTTTATTTTTAAAATTATAAAAACTCAATTTTTAAATTGTTTCTCAGCATCCCCCCTTTACAATGTAGTAAGGAAATACCGGTAGAATACAGGAGTGTTTACAAGGGTTAATGTAGAATTCAATAAAAAAGAAATATATCGTTAGTAAAAATTAACTTAGTAGATTATAAAATAAAAACCGGTACTAAATTTTCAATTATAGAATAAATATCCCACCTCCCAACTTAACGAATTATTTCAATTTCCAAGAATACTTTAATATTAACTTATACGAAATTCAATATTAATAACTGTACTCCTTTATATGAATAAAAATATTCACCTCATAAATATTACAAATTACGAGTCAACAACTTTATAATAAGTTCCTTAATATCAATTTTGCCTTTATATATGCTAACAACTTTTTTTGTTTTTGCTTTTGCCATATAAATACACCTCTAACCCTGTTAGAATACTAGTATATTTATATTCAGCTAAGGCTAAATTAAAATTTGTCCTTTAAAAATCAAAAAGGCACAACAATCTGAAGTAACCTTTAACAGGTACAACTTCTGTGTTATGCCCAAAATTTCAAAAACTTTAAATTAGATATTTCTTGTTTCTGTAATAATAATGTCCATGGGGATATCGTGTTCATCGCAGGGTATTTCATCCATTATCTGAAAATCAAAAGCAACCCCTATTTTTAAGCAGTTGCTTGATATTAATTTCAGAAACCTGTCATAATAACCGGCACCATATCCCATACGGTTTCTATGTAAATCAAATGCACATCCCGGTACAATCACAACATCGATTAAATCAGGACTGATTATATTGTTTTCTCCGGCATTGGGCTCTAATACACCATAAGTTCCCGGTTCAAGTTCTTCGAGACTATTTATTTTTACTGCCTCCATAGATTTTCCCTTAGTTTTAACAACACGAGGAACACACACCTGTTTACCTTGAGAAAGCCAGGTATTAATAATATCGTGAGTATAAACCTCGCTCCCAAAGCTTACATAACACATCAAGGTTTCCGCACCCCTAACACAGTCTAGCCCATTTAATTTCTTAGCTATAAGCTTTGATTTTTCTTGTAAACTATCTAAACTTATATTATCTCTAAAGGAAATGTATTTCTTCCTCATTTCATTCTTATTACACAAATTTTAGTATTCCCCTCCAGTTTAACCATAAAAAAGCCAACGTACAAAATATCATTATAGAAACAGCTATTAGTACAGTTCCAAAGGACCTTTTATCTTTTGCTTCATCAGATAGAAATACCATTCCCGCAATCAGACCTATAATTTGCCCTAAAACTGGAATCAGTACTGCAAGGACGGTTAATACTCCTTTTGTCCAATTACTGATAACCTTATTGTTTATGTAATTAAGATTGCCCAGTAGCATTTCCCGTTCAAGACTAGTTACCTCACTACTGTTCCAAGTCAGGTGGCTGTTATCAAAACCCTCGTTATTGCTGCATTCCTGCTTCATCTGAATTAACCTCCAAACCTATTATGTTAATATTATAACATAATTTAACAATCACGGAATGAGACCTTATTATCATTTTATACAGGAACGTAATACATTTCAAATAGTCCCTTTACAACATCCTCATAGTTTGAGTTTGTTATTCTGTATAAGTAACCGTTTTCCATATGTAAATACATAGCTACATCGTATTTCTCACTGTTGTCCATTAACGCACAAATCATATCTACTGAATCCAAGGGCTTGTAAAAGTCCGTTGCCCACCTGCGAAGTGAACAATCTACTTCCATATCTTTCTCATAAAAACTATCTAAAAACCTATTTAATTCTCCATGCTTGGTTGTCCACAAACTAATCGTAATTGACATGACTATTCCCCCATAAAAAAATCTGAATTGCCCAACAATATATATTTGACATTTATCCGGAATAACCTTTATGTAAATTGTGTCAAAAACCAAGCTGGGAATTACCTGCCCAGAAGCCTCTTGGATAAGGTTTCTACCTCAAACTTAATTTTTTCTTCATCTATTTGAGTAAATTCACGATTCTTCATCAGAATATTTCCATCTACTATAACAGTATCCACATCAGCTGCCTGTGCAGAATATACAATCATTGCCATGGGATCATTTTTGGGATAAAAGTGGGGTTTGTCTGTGTCAACCAGTATTATGTCTGCTTTCATTCCTTCAGATAGTATACCTGTGTCATCAAAGCCTATGGCTCTTGCACCATTAACGGTTCCCATTCTTAGAACATCATGAGCCTTCATTAACTGTGGATTCATAGCAACACCCTTGTGCAGTATTGCTGCAAGATTCATTTCCTCGAACATATTAAGGTTATTATTGCTGGCAGCACCATCTGTACCCAAGCATACATTAATTCCCATGTCCATCATTTCAGGTACCCTTGCAATACCGCTTCCCAACTTTAAATTGCTGGTTGGATTATGAACCACGCTTGCGTTCTTTTCCTTCATAATTCTAAGGTCGCTATCATTCAGGTGAACACAGTGTGCCGCCATAACCGGAACATCGAGTACACCTGTTTCCCTGCAAATCTCAATAGAAGTCATACCATAGTCTTTTTTACTGGATTCAACCTCCGATAAAGTTTCAAGTAAATGTATATGAATACCCGTGTTCAACTGCTTAGCCAACTTAGCAGCATTTCTCAGAGTATTTTCATTAAACAAGTACACTGAATGTATTTCTACAAAAACCTTAATTCTTCCATTTGCTGAATTATGGTATTTGTTGTAATAATCAATGGTACCCTGACTTTCGTCCAGTCTTTTTAATTGTCCGTCCTCAAAAAACTGTACCGGGCTTTTACAAAGGTTTGCCTTGATACCGGTTTCAGTTACGGCGCGTGCAACCTCATCCATAAACATATACATATCTGCAAAAGCAGTAATTCCTGATTTGAGCATTTCGGAGATACCAAGCATAGTACCCCAGTACACGTCTTTATCTGTAAGCTTCGCCTCAACCGGGAATATGTTGTCAAAGAGCCATTTTTCAAGTGCTAAATCATCAGCGTAATTTCTCATTAGCGTCATGGCACTGTGAGTATGGGCGTTTACCAGACCGGGCATGGCAATCTTGTTTCTCCCGTCAATTACTTCCCTTGCTTCTGCATTTTCAGGGAGACTGTCTGAAATAAAATCAATGCGTCCGTCCTTAATTCCTATGTATCCGTTGGTAATCAACGGCTTACTTTGATCATTGGTTATTAATTCGGCATTTTTTATAAGTACATCAAACATAATATTCATCCTCTCACATTTTTAAGTAAAAATTAAGCATATTACCGACATTTTATGTAAATATCGATTAATATGCTTAATCTAAATTTTCATAATGCAATTTTTTTATTCTGCCCAACTGTTAAGATAATTCTTTTGTTCTCTAGAAAGCTTATCTATTTTGACTCCCCATGATTTTAGTTTCATGGTTGCAACCATTTTATCAAGATCAGCAGGAACGTCAATTACCTTGTTCCCAAGTTTATTGTAATTTTTTAACATATATTGTGCTGACAGTGCTTGAAGAGCAAAGCTCATATCCATAATCTCAGCAGGATGTCCGTCGCCTGCAGCAAGATTTACAAGTCTGCCTTCTGCCAGAAGATTTATCCATCTTCCGTTCTCCATCTTGTAGCCTGTAATGTTATGTCTCTGAGTCTGTTTCTCAACAGCTATTTTCTCCAATTCTTCAACGGAAACCTCTACATCAAAATGTCCTGCATTACAGAGAATAGCTCCATCTTTCATAACATTGAAGTGTTCTGCTGTAATAACATCACGGCATCCTGTTACGGTTATAAAGAAATCACCGACTTTAGCAGCATCGGACATTTTCATTACCTTGAATCCATCCATTACTGCTTCTGCCGCCTTAATAGGATCAACTTCAGTAACAATAACGCTTGCACCGAAGCCTTTTGCTCTCATGGCAATTCCCTTACCGCACCATCCATATCCTGCAACAACTACATTTTTTCCAGCTACAATAAGGTTGGTAGTTCTGTTAATACCATCCCAAACCGATTGTCCTGTACCATACCTGTTATCAAACAAGTACTTGCAGTTTGCATTATTTACTGCAACCATAGGAAATCTCAGTACACCTTCTTTTTCCATAGCCTTTAAGCGAAGTACCCCGGTGGTTGTTTCTTCACATCCACCCATAATATGCGGTAGAAGCTCTTTTCTCTTGGTATGAAGCAGATTAACCAAATCCCCTCCATCATCAATGATAATATTTGGCTTGTACCCTAAAGCAAGATTCAAATGTTCCTCGTATTCTTCCTTGGTTGAATTGTACCATGCGTATACATCAAGACCATCTGCTACAAGGCCGGCTGCTACGTCATCCTGCGTGGATAACGGATTACTTCCTGTAACTGAAACCTCTCCTCCTCCGATTGCAAATAACTTCGCAAGATAAGCTGTTTTAGCCTCCAGATGAACTGACACTACAACTCTTACTCCGTCAAAAGGCTTTGTCTCTCTGAACTCATCCTCAAGACTTCTTAAAAGAGGCATGTTCTTTCTTACCCATTCAATTTTCTGCTTTCCTTTATCTGCTAAAGAAATGTCGCGTATAACGCTTTTCATAAACTTAACCCCCATCTTTTATTAACTTCAATATGTAACACCCTAGACAAACTACTGTACAATCACCATATTGTACCTTTTTAAATAATTACATATAAAATATTCTTTCAACACCGGATAATATTATACGTATCATAAAAAAATAAATATATCCGAATTTAACCTATTCTATATAATTGTAAAATATCCTGCAAAAATAGTCAAAATATGATATTTCATTATATTTTTAATGCTTTATTAATGTTTTATTTTGCTTTACAGATTTTTTTGTCACACTTTTCTTTCTCACAGTTTTCTTAGATATTGTAAAAACATAATTTTCACCGGAATTATTATCCCAGTTATCCATTGCGTCCTTAAAACAAATACCACATGTCTTACCGTCTCTTATATCAATTTCTGCTATAAATGCGCCGTCTTCTTTTGCCATTGTAGCAAAGTATTTATTATCCCAACTTTCTCCGAATCCAACATGAACATATATATTCTCTGCTCCGGCTTGGCAAAGTAATCCGTTGTACTTTAGAATTACCTTGTCTCCACTGTACAAAGTTTTTTTTGATAAAAATACTCCATTATCGTCATAACTTTTCTGTGCCATGTAGTTCCCTCCTTGATGTATCTTCTAACACATAGCATAATTCCTGCTATTTACAAGAATATTATACTATTGGAAAATCTTCTTGTCAAAATTTGCCATATACAATTAAAAATATGGCTGTATGAGCTTTTCAATAGTGGGATGTATTCCCAGAGTCTCTTTAAGCTTCTTGTACTCATTAATAAGACTGTAGTTTATACCTCCTGCTTTTTCAGCTCTTATCATAAGATTTTTTGGTGTTTCCAGAGGTGAAACATATTCTACGATAGATACTTTATACCCAAGTGACTCAAGAATCAGTAAACGTATCCCATCGGTCAGTACATCTGCTAAACGTGCTTTAAGAACACCATGTTTTGTAATACTGTGAAGCATATCAAAAGAATACTGGCTCAATATTTCCTTTTGACAGCAGGGTACCATAACCATTGCTTTTGCATTGTTCCTCACAGCAAGACTTATTGCTTCATCCGTAGCCGTATCACAGGCATGAAGACTTATTACAAGATGAATATCCTTATCGGCAGTATAATCTCTTATATCTGTTATTTTGAAATCCATATTCTTGTAGTCAAGGCTTTCTGCAATTTTATGTGATGCATCGATTACCGTTTTAGAAATGTCCAAGCCTGTAAAATAGCAGTTCTTTTTCAGTACATCCTTAATATAATAGTTCAGAACAAATGAAAGATAAGACTTCCCACATCCGCAGTCAATCACATTTAAACTTCCGTATTTTGAACATAATGTTTTAAGCATACCATCAACCAGTTCGATATAGTGATCAATCTGGTTGTATTTTCTTATCATATCATTTCTTATTTTACCGTTTTCTCCAAGAATACCAATAGCCTTTAAGACATCATCTGCAGGCCCCACTTTGATAAAGTAATCCCTGTTTGCAATCTGTGCAGTTTCATTATGGCCTTTTGAGGATTCTGGAGCTTCTGTATCCTTTGTCCTCATTTTAACATTTTTGTCATCTGCTTCAATTAATATTGAAGTCCCTCTTTCTTCATATACAAGAGTTAAAGCTTCATAGTTTTCCGCTATCTTTGAGACTCTTGCGGAAAGCCATGAAATCTCCAGTTTATCAGTCCTGCCATTATAATTTAAAAGTAGCTTTTCGTCCTTTAGGATTATATTGGCTTCATACTGCTTTGTACCTGATTTGAGCTTTATAACTATATCCTTAAAAAAGCTTGAATTGTCAATGATTCTCTGCTCTAGCCCTGTCAGGAAAAGCACCAGTTTTTGTACACTCTTTTTATTCATAACTCTAACCTCAACTATTTTTTATTATCTATAATTACTGCCTGCTTCAGCAGTTCAATGTCACTTTCTCCAAGTTCCTTACATTCCCCAAGTTTCAAATTCTCATCCAATCTAAGGTTTCCCATGCTTAGGCGTTTTAAATAAATTACTTTTTTGCCTACAGCCTCAAACATCCTTTTTACCTGATGGAATTTCCCCTCTACAATTGTGAGCTTTATTTCCGATAAGTCATCGGATTTTAATATTTCCAGAACCGCCGGAAGGGTCTTATATCCATCGTCAAGAGTTACTCCGTGACTAAATGCTTCTGTATCCTCATGGTTAACCCTTCCAAGGACTTTTGCATAATACTGCTTTGGAACATGCTTTTTCGGAGAAAGTATTTCATGGGACAGCTGACCGTCATTTGTCATTAGTACAAGACCTTCTGTATCTATATCCAGTCTTCCTGCCGGGAAAAGATCAAAGCATTTGTATTCTTCTGGCAGAATATCAAAGACCGTTCTTTGCTTTGTGTCGCTGGTAGCCGAAATAACTCCCTGGGGCTTATTCATCATAATGTATACAAACTTGCGGTAATTCAGTCTTTCTCCGTTTATTTCAATAATACTTGCTTCAGGGTCAACATGGATTCCGCTGTCTTTTACAATCTGACCGTCAACTGTAACCAAGCCTTTTTTAACAATGCTCTTTATATCATTTCTTGAACCGAATCCAAAATTTGAAAGAACCTTATCCAACCGTTGTTTCTGTTTCAAAATATACTCTCCTTATTTATAGGAATTTAGCAGCTTAGGACATTTTTCTCCATCCTTTAGGATATAAATTTTTCAGCATATCTCCGGTTTGCTTAGCCCATCCAAGAGGAAATTCATCCACACAAACACCAGTATAACCTTTTTCACCTGAAACAATCAGCGTTTCACCCTTCAAATAACTGTTAACCTCACGCGAATCAGATCTGAAGCTTATAATATTCTTTAGTTCCCGTATATTCATTGATACTGCCAAAGAATGGGATGGTATAAAACCTTTGTTTCCAATTTCTCCAAGATACCAGCCAAATTTTGCAACCTTTAGTCTTGATAAATCAGGACATTCAACGGGTAAATGATACAGATTGGAACCCTTTTGAAATAAATATCCTTCCAGACTAAGGTTTGTGTTATTTTCAACAAATTCACCTAACTGTGAGTTGAATTGCTTTATATCCTTTGTGTCATTTACTTCTACGGCTTGAGACTTATCTGCAGACTTGTATACTGAGGAGTCTTTTTTTCTCAGTAATGCTGCAAAATGTCCTTCTCCATTGAGTTTATGAGGCCATAAACGGGCAGCTTTACCAAAGTCATATCCGCCTTCTGACCATTCTGTACGGCCTCCCTCAATGCCGCCGACTTTAGGTATTTCCAGCAACTCGTAGCTCCCTTTATGTTGGTCCATAAACCTTTCTATCATTAACTCATCCTCTTCTGGTGAGAAGGTACAGGTTGAGTATAAAATAACGCCTCCCGGCTTTAACATAATATCAACCTTCTGTAAAATATCCCACTGCATTCCGCAGCACTTTTCACATTTATATTTTTCCCAACTTTTTATAGCATCTTCGTCCTTACGAAACATTCCTTCACCTGAACAGGGCGCGTCAACCATAATTTTGTCAAAGTAATTCTGAAAGTTTACGGCCAGTTTATCCGGGGTTTCATTGAGAACTATAGCATTTTTTACTCCCGCCAGTTCAACATTCTTTACCAGAGCCTTTACCCTCTCCGAATTTATATCATTAGCCACCAATAAACCCTGTCCTTGCATCTGTGTAGCCATTTGGACAGTCTTACCTCCCGGTGCAGCACAAAGGTCTAAAACCCTTTCTCCAGGCTTTACTCCTATAACAGCTCCCGGTAGCATGGCACTTGGTTCCTGAATATAGTATAGGCCTGCGTAATAATACGGGTGTCTCCCCGGATTATCTCCCTCCTGATAATAAAAACCATCCTTTGTCCAGGGTACAGGTTCAAGGTGAAACGGTGCTATTTTTAAGAATTCTTCTATTGATATCTTCAATGTATTTACTCTAAGACCATAAAATCTTGGTTTTTTATATGATTCAAGGTAACTGTCGAATTCTTCACCCATCAGACCTTGCATTTTCTCAACAAACTCAATCGGTAGCTTCATATTACAAATATAACTCCTATGTTTAAATTTTTACAGGAGTTATTATAACACATACTTATAAAAGATTTTATAAAATTTTGTAAACCGTACTTGAAAAATATAAATCACCATGCTATAATAGCTTTTGTCATTGAAAAATGGCCCATTGGTCAAGTGGCCTAAGACACCGCCCTCTCACGGCGGTAACAGGGGTTCGAATCCCCTATGGGTCACCAAAAGAAGCTTTG
>JAEYNY010000074.1 GCA_023412275.1 Bacillota bacterium | reverse complement strand
GTGGGGATAGCTTATGTGGATAAATATATATATAACAAAGGAGTGAATTACTTTGGTAAAGAATACTATTAATTTGCAGGACATTTTTTTGAATCAGGTAAGAAAGGAACACATTGCTGTTACTATTTATCTTACAAATGGATTTCAATTAAAGGGTATGGTTAAGGGGTTTGATAATTTCACTGTGGTTCTTGACAGTGATGGAAAGCAGCAGTTAGTATACAAGCATGCAATTTCCACTATAAGTCCAATGAAATCGGTGAATCTTATTTTTAATGAGCAGGGAAAAGAATAATACTACATATTAAAAATATGTAAATAATAAAACGCAAGAGGAGCATAGAAATTTGTCCTTTTGCGTTTTTTATTTGTTATGTAAAGTATTATAGCTACATACGTCTAAATACACCAATTACTTTTCCTAGAATTGACAAATCATCTTTTACAATGATGGGTTCCATACTGCTGTTCTGCGGTTGAAGCCTTATGTAGTCTTTCTCACGGTAAAAGGTTTTGCAGGTGGCCTCATCTCCAATCAAAGCTACAACAATGTCACCGTTATTGGCAGAAGACTGCTGCCTAACCAGTACAAAGTCTTTGTCAAGTATTCCTGCTTCTACCATACTCTCACCTTGAATTCTGAGCATAAATGCATCGCTGTTTTGTACGAAATCTACAGGGAGAGGGAAAGTATCAGTAATGTTTTCAACGGCAAGAATAGGCTGGCCTGCTGTAACTCTTCCCACAACCGGAACATCTACCATTTCACGGGATGTATAATACCCGTCTTTACTGGTACGGCTTTCTTTAACCTGACTTGTTTTATTTAAAATTTTAATTGCTCTTGGTTTAGTAGGATCCTTTTGAAGAAGTCCGCTATCAATAAGTTTTTGCAGATAGGAATGTACAGTAGAAGTTGACTTAAAACCTACAGCTGAACATATTTCCCTTACAGAAGGCGGATAGCCGTTTTCATGAACACATTTATAAACATAATCAAGAATTTCCTGTTGTTTGTTAGAATTCTTTTTTGCCATAAAGACCTCCCTGAGCTTATGCTCATATTTTTATGTAATAAAAGTCTTGGTAGACTTATTAACCAAAAAGTGCAGTTATTACTGCTACAGTATAACACATACAAACCAGGAAATCAAACTAATGTTCGGATGTTTTTCCAAAACCTATTGACAAAAGAACACATGTTCCTTAGAATATAAGTATAAAGAACGTATGTTTGGCTTTAAGGAGGGTTAATATGTCAAGAAAAAAATATGTTTTAAAAAATAAAAAGAGATTTTTGAGTTTTTTGTTTTTTACTCTATTTATTGCATTTACTCTGGTTTATACAGTCACAGTGGCAGGTTTTAATGATAAACAGTACATTACGGTTACGGTAGGAGAGGGTGATTCCTTATGGTCTATAGCCTCCAAGTACGGTGGTAATACTGATATCAGAAAGAAGATATATTTAATAAAAAAGATAAATCATATGAACTCAAGTGATTTAAGTGAGAACGCATCTCTACTGGTTCCAGTCGACAAATAAATATATAATGCAATAATTTTTGATTTATTAAATAGAAATCATATGATTTTCAAACAAAGAGTCGTGCTTATTTGACATTTAAAATTCATGGTAGTATTATATAACCTGTATTTATTAAGTCTTTATAATAAGGGGTTCTTTGGAGGTTTGTGGTTCATGTCGTCATATCATATAGAAGTGTTCTTCATAATAAGTGTAATTTTGTATTTAATAGGAGCATTGGCATCTCTAGCTTCATTCTCTAGTTCAAAGTGGTCCAACAGATTGTCAAATACCTTTGCACTTTTAGCAAGTAGCTTACTTACATTCTTAATGATTTACAAGTTGATATGCTCCAGAGACGTATCAATAAATATAAAATTTAATACAAATATTCCTTTTTTAGCTATAAAGTTTAATATTGATAATCTATCTGCATTTTTCATTATGATTATTTCAATAGTAGCAATTGTTGTTTCGTTATTCTCATATACATATATGTCCCACTACTTTTCCAAAAAAAATATATCTATTTTCGGTTGCTTGTATAACCTGTTTATTGTTTCAATGGTTCTTTTGGTCTCAAGCAGTAACCTGCTCCTATTCTTGGTTTTTTGGGAACTGATGTCTCTTATTTCTTTTTTTCTCGTTATATTCGAGCATGAAAAAGAGGATGTTCAGAAAGCCGGCAGGATCTACATTATAATGACCTATACCGGAACTGCTTGTATTACGGCAGCCTTTGTTCTGATTGCAGCCTATACAGGCAGTTTTAATTTTACATCAATTAATTTACAATCCATACCTCAAGGTGCTGCTAATATCATTTTTCTTCTTCTGCTGATTGGGTTTGGTACAAAAGCAGGTATTATCCCCGTTCATATCTGGTTGCCATATGCCCACCCGGTAGCTCCAAGTAATATATCAGCTTTGATGTCGGGTGTAATGATAAAGATGGCTGTTTATGGTCTCATAAGAATTATTTTTAACATTCTTCCAGTTGGTGATTTGTGGTGGGGAGTAGTAGTTCTTTGTGTAGGTATTGCTTCAGCATTATTTGGAATTACATATTCTATAGCTTCTACCACAAATATTAAAAGGTTATTGGCATATTCCAGCATAGAAAATATGGGGATTATTTTGACAGGTCTTGGAATAATGCTTATTGCAAGAGCATCTGGAAATCAATTTCTGCTTTCGCTGTCTTTAACGGCAACACTTCTGCATACATTGAATCACGCAGTTTTCAAATCACTGCTTTTTATGGGAGCAGGTGCAGTTCAATATTCAGCACATACCAAAAATATGGAGAAACTGGGCGGGCTAATAAAAAAAATGCCTATAGCATCAGTGTTTATTTTCATAGGTTGCCTTTCGATATCTGCAGTACCGCCCTTTAACGGCTTTATAAGCGAATATATGATTTTCAGTACGATTATTAGCAGTATCAGCCATTTTGCACCATCCCAAAGCTTTCTGTTGGTTGTAGTACTAATGGTTGCTGCAGCTGCACTTGCTTTAACCGGAGCTTTGGTTGCATTCTGTTTTGTTAAATTTTTTGGTATCAGCTTCCTGGGAATGCCAAGAAGTAGTGAGGCAGAAAATTCCACTGAGCCGGGAAAGCCGATGCTTGTGGCACTTGCATCAGCTGCAGTGCTCTGTCTATTGCTGGGTATTTTCCCCAATTATGCAATAAGACTTATAGACAGTGTTGGCAGCCAATTGATCGATATAAAGCTGTTAACAACAGACTGGTCCCTATTGACACCTCGGCATTATTCGGTGGATAACAACAATTTTAGCATATCTTCGGGTCTTATCGCAATTTTGTTGGTAGTATTGGGAGCTTTATTATCACTGGTGGTAATGGCACTAAGAAAAAGAACCTCTGTTGAACGTTATAATACTTGGGATTGCGGATTTACAAAACTAAATTCAAAAATGCAGTATTCTGCTACAGGATTTTCTAAATCTTTGAGAATTATATTCAGAGGATTGTTTAAGCCTGCAAGGGACCTGGAAATAACAGAAGGAATTGCACCTTATCATATTAAAGCGGGCAGATATACCACATCTACAGTGAAATTTTTTGAAAAATATCTATATCAACCTGTTGTAAGTTCTATAATTTATTTTTCAAGAAAAGTCCGTTTTACTATTCAGACAGGGAGTATACATGCCTATTTAATGTATTTCTTTGGGGTTATGGTACTTATGCTTTTATATTATTCATTTACGGCATGATTATAAAAATTTATCAATAATAAAAAGGACTGTTAATATGTTTGTGTCAATATTAAAGTTTATTTTTCAAATGGTTTTTATACTTTTAATAGCTCCGCTATTTACCGGGGTAATAAGAAAAATCAAATCAAAAATACAGCATAAAATAGGTGCTTCGATTTTTCAACCCTATTATGATCTTATTAAGCTATTAAAAAAAGATTTGGTGATATCAAGCACTTCATCATGGATTTACAATGTGGCACCATATGTTTATTTTGTAACTTCCCTTGCTGCAGCTATGTGCTTGCCTGTAGTATACCAGTTTAAAGGGTTTTCCTTTTATACTGACCTTCTGGTAATAGTTTATCTTTTGGTAGCCGGGCGTATATTTATGGCTCTGGCAGGCCTTGACACCGGAAGTACCTTCGGAGGAATGGGAAGTAGCAGGGAATTACTGGTTTCAGCTTTGGTTGAACCTGCACTATTTCTTATTATTATTACAGTAGGCGCAAACCCGGAGATTGCTTCAACAAGTGTTTTTTCAATATATGATTATGCAGTAAACAATAGCTCTGGTTCTTTTTCAACTATAAATATATTGTTGTTTGCGGCCATGTTGATGGTAATGATTGCAGAGTCATCCAGGATACCTGTTGATGATCCTTCAACACATCTTGAGCTTACCATGGTCCACGAAGCAATGACTTTGGAATACTCAGGTAGACATATTGCTTTTATTGAAATGGGTACATATCTAAAGCAATTGGTATTTATGACATTTATGGCTAACATATTAATTCCTGTAGGTTTAAACATGGAAAATATATTAGTTGGGCTTGGTATATATCTACTAAAATTAATAATAATTACTTTTTTAGTTGGTTTTATTGAGATTAATACAGTAAAATTCAGGCTTTTTAGTCTTCCGAATTATGCTGCAATTGCTCTTATTATTGCTGTTTTAGGTTTTTTAACCCGCTTTGTTTTAAGATAAAAACAATATGGTACGGAGGTAAATAAATGTATAATAATGCTTTAAACCTTTTAGCAATTCTTATATTGATTTCGTCTTTTACGCTTGTGGCTAATAAGCGTCAAAATGCCTATATTACAACATTCAGACTTCAATCGCTCTTACTTGCATCGATTTCACTGATTATTTCAGTTAAAAGTATGGTTGAGACAAAGAAGTTCGATGAGGTTATTTTTATATTTTTATTGATTGTAGTATTTAAAGTGATAGTAATTCCAATGGCTATGAGAAGAACTTCCGACAGGGTGGAATACAAAGTAGAAAAGGATTTTTTTATAAATATTCCAATTTCAATGCTGATATGCTGCGGACTGGTTGTTCTTTGTTGGTATGTAGTTCATAATGTAAAAGGTATTACAAATCCAACAACAGAGAATTATCTTATTTATTCTTTATCTGTTGTGATGATTGGATTATTCTTCATGATAAGCAGAAAAAAGGCATTGGGACAGATTATAGGCTTTCTTGTAATTGAAAATGGATTATTTTTAGCTGCCATGATGACTACTGATGGAATGCCCATGATTGTTGAGCTTGGTCTTTTCTTTGATTTATTAACTGCGTTTTTGATTATGGGTATATTTGTTTTTAAAATTAATAGCTCGTTTGATTCAATAGATGTAAACAAATTAAAGCATTTAAAAGGTTAAATTAATTAAGTTTCAGGGAGGGCATATGATTCCGGCATTTATAGTTATACCAGTACTGGCAGGTGGTCTGGTATGGATTAGTAAAAATAAAATATTTATACATGCTATAAATTTAATTGGGGCAGCAGGATTACTGATAATATCAATCCTATCACTTATTGATATTAATAATAATAAGGTGATTGCAAGTTCTGGTTTATTTAAAAATCTTTTTTATATGGACTCACTAAGTGGTTACATATTGTTTATAACTACACTGGCATTCTTTTTAGTTTCTCTCTACTCAATAAGTTATTTTGGACAGGAATTAAAGAAAAAGGTTATTACAATTGGTAAGCTAAAGTTATATTATTCATTATCCAATGCATTTGTATTGTCAATGATACTGGCTTTAACTACTCGTAATATGGGAGTCATGTGGATTTCTATTGAAGCCACTACTCTGGCTTCTGCGTTTTTGGTTGGGTTTTATAATAATAAACGTGCAATTGAAGCTGCTTGGAAGTACCTTATTATTTGCTCGGTTGGTATTGCGTTTGCCCTGCTTGGAATTATCCTTCTGTTTTACTCATCAACTGTTAAATTGGGAGGAGCAAGGATTTCAGGACTTGATTGGAGTTATCTTATCAAATATGCGGTTGCACTTGACCCGAGTATTATAAAAATCGCATTTATTTTTATATTAATAGGTTTCGGTACAAAGGTTGGTTTTTCACCAATGCATACCTGGCTTCCGGATGCCCACAGTCAGGCGCCTTCTCCTGTAAGTGCACTTTTATCGGGAGTATTACTAAATACAGCAATGTATGGCGTAATAAGGGTTATGTCAATTGTGAATAAATGTCTGGGAAGCAGTAATTACACCGGGAATCTGCTGATTGTACTGAGCGTACTTTCAATTGGTACCGCTGCTGTATTCATATTGGTTCAGCAGGATTATAAACGTATATTGGCATATTCCAGTATAGAACATATGGGAATCATTGCTTTAGGTCTTGGAATTTGTACGCCTGTAAGTATTTTTGCGGCACTTTACCATATATTTAATCACGCAATGACAAAATTGATGTTGTTTCTGGCAACGGGAAATGTTTATTTAAAACACCATACCAAAAAGATTTCCAGTATTCGTGGTCTAATCAAAACAATGCCTGTCACGGGAATTGTTTTTGTCCTTGGTACTTTTGCAATAACCGGTATGCCTCCTTTTGGTGTATTTATGAGCGAATTTAATACTGTTGTTGGAACACTGTTTTCAAAAAAATACTTAGTAACGGCTTTGCTTTTAATATTTCTATCAATGGTTTTTGCCGGATTTACAAAACAATTGGGAAAAATGTTTTATGGTAAAAACATCAACCCTGAAATAAAACAGGGGGAACTGGATTTTATCGGACCGGCAGTACTTATTATTCTTTTATGTATTACAGTTTTGGCAGGGATATATATTCCGACGCCTTTCAAAGAGTTAATGGATAATACAACCAATATTATACTGGGAATTGGGGGGTAGCCTTATATGGTTTCGGAAGCTATATTTGATACTATAAATAGATTATTATCAACTCATGTACTTGAAAGCAGGCTTGTTAATGAAAATGAAGTCTACTTCTGTATTTCTTCTTCCACTGTGAATGAGGACTGCATTAATGTATATAAAAATATTGACTGTGTGCTTGTTGATTTATTTGCAAATGATACCACACCAATTGACAATAAGCTTACTGTATATTATACATTTGCGGTAAGATCATCAAATACGTTGGTTACACTGTTTTCTAAACTTGACAATGACGGTTCAGCAAGGATTCATTCCATAGCTTTGGACGTACCTGCTGCAAGCTTGTATGAACGTGAGATTCATGATATGTATGGAATAGACTTTGAAGGATGTCCTGACAGCAGGGAGTTGGTTCACCACGGAAATTTTCCTTTGAACGTTCACCCTTTAAAAAGGGACTTTAAAGTCAATAAACATCTTCCGTTTCAACAGAGAGATTTAGAATTTTCAACTATCTCAGGTAAGGGTGTTTTTGAAGTGCCGGTTGGACCTGTTCATGCTGGTATTATCGAGCCGGGTCATTTCCGATTCAGTGTGGCAGGAGAACCAATTATAAACCTTGAAGCAAAACTATATTATGTACACCGTGGACTTGAGAAGCTATGTGAAAACCAGCATTATATGAAGGTTCTTTTGTTTTCTGAAAGAATTTCAGGGGATGAGACATTTACAAATTCGCTGGCTTTCTGCCATGCAATTGAAAAAATAAATGGTATCACATATATTCCGGAACGTGCAGCATATTCTAGAGTAATATTTGCGGAACTTGAACGTATATGCGGGCATTTGGGAGATATTTCAGGACTATGTGTAGATACGGCTTATATATTTCCTTCAGGCCAATTGGGAATGATGAGGAGATGGATACAACTTCTGAATGAACAACTTACAGGCAGTAGATTTCTCAGGAATACTAATAAACCCGGTGGTTTAAGACGAGACTTTATACGTAATAATGAGAAGATTATTCTTGAATGCATTAACAAACTGGATAAAGAGTTTACGGAAACAGTATCTATTATAAAAAATAATGGAATGTTTATAGACAGGGTTGAACACACTGGGATATTAGAAAATTCTATTGCAGTTGATTTGAACGTGGTTGGGCCTGCAGGAAGAGCCAGTGGTGTAAAAACCGATGTGAGAAAAGAATTCCCATACGACGCATATTCAAAACTTAAATTTAATATACCGGAACATGGTAATTGTGACGTTAATTGTAGAATGAATGTTAAAATAGAAGAAGTAATGGAGTCTATAAATATTATAAAGCAGGTATTGGGAAAAATGCCGGAGGAGGGGCCCGTGTCCATTGATATTGGAGACCTGAAACCATATACCTATGGCTTTGGAATGACAGAGTCTCCCAGGGGCGAAAATATACATTTTGTAATGACAGGTGAAAATAACACTATTTTCCGCTATAAAGTAAGAACACCATCTTTCTGTAACTGGCCGGCTCTTTGTCATGCGGTAAATACTAATACTTTGACGGACTTCCCGTTAATAAATAAAAGCTTTAATCTCTCGTATGCAGGAAACGATTTATAAAAGCACACGTATTAGGAGGAATAAATGTATAACATAATAAAAAAAATGATACAGCATGGTACGGTTACTGTTGAATATCCAAAAAAAAATACAAAAAGTACGTATATTACAGGTATTCCGGAATTTGATTATTCAAAATGCACACGGTGTGGTAAATGTATTTCTGCTTGTCCAACAGGGGCATTGGTTCCGGTTAACAAGGTCGGCGAAAAAGATAAATTTCCAGCAGTGAATGCTGATGAGTGTATATTTTGCAGGTTTTGTGAAGAATCCTGTTCAAATCAGGCTGTAAGATTATCCAATAATTTTGAACTTGCTCAGAAAAACAGGGATTTGCTAAGAGCTGCACCCTTATATGTCAGAGAAGAAGAAATAAATGGTACTGATTATGAATTGATTGGCAAAAAATTAAATGAAAAAGTCAGTAAGAAATTTGGAAGAAGTCTTAATATCAGGGAAGTTGATGCAGGCTCTTGCAATGGTTGTGATTATGAAATTCAGGCACTTAACGGGCCATATAACGATATTGAAAGATTCGGGATACACTTCGTTGCATCTCCCAGACATGCAGATATGCTTCTGGTGACGGGCTGCGTTTCAAGAAATATGGAAGAAGCATTGGTAAAAACCTATAATGCGACACCATCACCTAAACTTGTAGTAGCTGTAGGAGCCTGTGCATGCAGTGGAGGACTTTTCAAAGACAGTTACGCGGCAAGAAATGGAATTGACACGATTTTACCGGTAGATGTATATATTCCGGGTTGCCCCCCTAGGCCTCAGGCATTAATTTATGGTATACTAAAAGCTATCGGACGATTATAAGTTCTATATATATTATGCCAGAAGAAGGAGGTAGCACGATTTAGAAGGTTACTCGTGCAGGTAAGAATGACAGAGCAATGTGAGCTATATGACAGAGAATGTATAGATTGCGGTGAATGTGATATGTGTGATCTTGATCCTACAAAACATTGTGATGATTGCGGAATGTGTATTGATGAAGTAGATGAATATCGTAGTGTTACAATTCAGGATTTTATGAGAGAACATATAACAAAGGATCAGGTAAAGAAACTAAGTAAAAAGCTAGAAGAAAAAGAAAATAACCAAAAGAAATAAAAAATTAATATATACTAATAATATATTTGAATCAGTTATATAACTCGGGATAAAGCTGCTCGAGTTATAATTATGAGAGGTTATATATGAACAGAGAGATTTATCTCGATAACAGTGCTACTACAAAGCCATACGATGAAGTTCTTGATTATGTTGAAAAAGTAAGCAGAGAGTTTTATGGAAACCCGTCTTCCTTACATACAAAAGGTATCGAATCAGAAAATCTGGTAAAAAAAGCAAGAGGTCAGATTGCTGAAGCTTTAAAAGTTGATTCAAAAGAAATTTGCTTTACATCAGGGGGAACTGAATCAAACAATCTGGCAATATTGGGTTATCTGAAGGCAAACCCAAGAGCAGGTAAGCATTTAATAACAAGTGAAATAGAACATCCATCTGTTTTAGAAGTATACAAGCAATTAGCTCAGGACGGATATAAAGTAGATTTTATTCCTGTTGACAACAACGGAGTTATCAGATTGGATGTTTTAAAGGATATAGTTTCAAATGATACATCCATAATAAGTGTTATTCATACAAACAATGAAACGGGCTCTGTACAGCCAATAGAAGAAATTTGTAGTCTTAGAAAAAAGCTGTGTCCCAAGGCTGTAATTCATGTTGATGCGGTTCAAGCTTTTGGTAAAACACTAATTAACCCGTCAACCTGTAATATCGACTTAATGTCTATTAGTTCCCATAAAATACATGGGCCCAAAGGTGTTGGAGGGTTGTATATTCGTAAAGGACTGAGATTGAAACCTGTTTTAATAGGCGGAGGTCAGGAATCTACATTAAGGTCGGGTACTGAAAATGTGCCAGGTATTTGCGGCTTTGGATTGGCATCAGAAACTATATTTTCAAAGCTTGATGAAAATTATAAAATAACAAACGAACTTAGAAACCATTTTGTAAAAAGGGTAAATGAAACATTTGAGGATGCGGTTGTAAACTCACCAGATAGTGCGTCACCGTACATTATAAATGTTTCATTTCCAAATTTGAAATCAGAAGTATTACTGCATCACCTTGAACAAAAAAATATATTTGTTTCAACCGGCTCGGCATGTTCTTCAAGAAAGACACATCACAGTCATGTGTTAAAAGCCATGGGTGTAAGTTCAAAATATATAGATGGTGCAATACGTTTCAGTTTATCACATACAAACAATATATGTGAAATGGATGAAACAATTGAGGCACTCAAAGAAATTATTCCCATTATAAGTATAAAACGTGGAGGTAAGAGATGAATAAAATAATATTGGTACGTTATGGCGAGATAATCCTAAAAGGATTAAACAGGCCAGTTTTTGAAGATAAACTTATTGGAAATATAAAGAGTGCGATTTATAAATTCGGAAAAGCAAAGGTACTAAAATCTCAGGGCAGAATTTACATTGAACCTCAGGAAGAAAACTATGACTTTGATTCAGTACTTGCAAAAGTAGCCAAGGTATTTGGTGTTGTTTCTGTAAGCCCTGTCTGGAAGATTGAAACCGATTATGAGACAATCAAGGCTACTTCTCTTAAAATGGCATCTAAACTTGTAGAAGAAAAGGGATACAAAACTTTCAAGGTCGAGACTAAAAGAGGTAACAAAAGATTTCCTATGCAGTCACCTGAAATCAGCGCAGATGTTGGGGGCTTTATATTAGAAAATATAGAGGGGTTATCTGTTGATGTTAAAAATCCTGATTTTATACTTTATCTTGAAGTAAGAGAAAGCACTTATATTTATTCTGAAACACTAAAGGCACAGGGCGGAATGCCTCTTGGGTCAAATGGTAAAGCACTTCTGCTTCTTTCAGGAGGAATTGACAGTCCTGTAGCTGGATGGATGATGGGCAAAAGAGGTGTGGAGATTGAAGCAATACATTTTTATAGCTACCCTTATACAAGTGAAAGAGCAAAGCAGAAAGTAATTGATCTGGCTCAGATAATGGCTCAATACTGTGGTAAAATCCGGCTGCATGTGGTTCCTTTTACAGAAATACAACTTACAATCAACGACAATTGTCCTGAAGAGCAGCTCACCATTATTATGAGAAGGATTATGATGAAGATTGCCGAGCAAATAGCTGTAAAAGTAAATGCCATGGCACTTATAACCGGAGAAAGTATGGGACAGGTTGCAAGTCAGACCATGCAGAGTCTTTATTGTACTGATGCCGCTGTAAATATGCCTGTATTTAGGCCGTTGATTGGTATGGATAAAGTTGAAGTGGTAGACATAGCACGGAGAATCGAAACTTTTGACACATCAGTACTTCCTTACGAAGATTGCTGCACCGTGTTTGTTGCGAAACACCCTCAAACCAAGCCAAAGCTTGAAAAAATAATAAAGTCTGAATCAGTTGTTGACTTTGAGCCTCTTATAAATACTGCAGTTGAAAACACCGAAGTGATTATTATAAAGCCTTGATCTCATTGGAGCGGCAGGGAAATAATAAAATATGGGTGATTTTTTCGCAAAAGACCCACATACATTTATTATTATGGTAAAATAATTTTAGCAAAGAATTTGTTGGAATCTATCAGAAAAAAGTGCTTCACAAATTTGTAATTTATATAGAGAATCATGGAATGATAGGGGCGGCAAAATAAATAGTTGGAAAATTAGTGTAGAAGTGTAAATATTTATAAGCCCATCAGAGGAGAATATGCTGTGTACAAAATAACTTATGAATTATTGAAATTGACTGATTAAAAAGACTAGGAGTATTGCCATGAATGATTTACTTTACAACAAAAAAGTAATATGTCCTGTTTGTAACAGGGAAATTGAGGTTACTAAAGTTAAGACTAAAGGGTGCAGGGTAAAATCCAGAGATACAGATTTATGTGTATATTATGAAGGTATTAATGTACTCTTTTATGATGTATGGGTATGTGAAAATTGCGGTTATGCAGCTTTACAGGATAAGTTTGATAATTTATTTACAAGAGACATTCCTGTAATACGAGATAACATTTCCAGTCATTGGACCAGAAGAAGCTTTTTAGGGGAAAGAGATGTTGATCATGCTTTGGAAGCATTTAAACTAGCTCTTTTTAATCTTCAGGTAAGAAAGGCCAAAAGTAGTGAAATCGCTAAGGTTTGCCTTAGAATTGCTTGGCTTTACAGAGCAAAAGGGGACAAAAAGGAAATAGATTTTCTGAATTTTGCGGTAGAAGCCTACAATGAAGCCTATCAAAAAGAGCGGTTTCCACTGGATAAACTTGATGAATACACTTGTATGTACATAATAGCAGAGCTATACAGAAGAATAGGGAAACTCAATGAATCAGTACTTTGGTTCAGCAGAATTGTTTCCTCTAGTGGGGCAAGAAGTAATCCAAAATTAATCGATATGGCCAGGGAACAGTATCAGTTGGCAAAAGACCAATTGGCAGCTACTGAAGGCAGTGTTGAAACTGAACCATAAAACAACCGGTAAAAATTCAAACTTAACGGATTAAATCAGGCGTACCCCTGTTTTAATCCGTTTCTTATGCTATACTATTTAAATAACTGCAACATAAAGGCCGGTTATCGGCTCAGGAGGCTAAAAGATAATACATGGAAGCTGGTAAAATACCAAACCACATATTAAATAAAATAATTATAGGGAAAATTAATACCTTTAGAAAAGAAGTTTTCATGCGTCCCGAAATTGGTGAGGACTGTGCCGCAATAGAATTTGATAAATATGCATGTGTCATGTCGACGGACCCAATA
Organism: Bacillota bacterium; assembly: GCA_023412275.1. Classification (GTDB taxonomy): domain Bacteria; phylum Bacillota; class Clostridia; order Acetivibrionales; family DSM-1351; genus Ruminiclostridium. Next base: position 1,536 of record JAEYNY010000074.1, on the reverse strand, counting down.
ACAGCTGCGGGTAAAAATGCAGGACGCCTTGCAGTTCATATATCCTGTAATGATATAGCATCTTCTGGTGTTGAGCCGTTGGGTATTATGGTTACTATATTGTGTCCCGTCGGAACGACAGAAACCGAGCTGGAACAGCTTATGGAACAGGTTTGTGAGACTGCTGGACAACTAAACGTAGAAATTATCGGAGGCCACACAGAGGTGACTCCTGCTGTTAATAAAATTATCCTGTCTACAACCTGCGTAGGTAAAGCCCTTAAAGATAAAGTTATATCATCTACAGGGGCAAAACCGGGAGACAGCGTTATTTTAACCAAAAATGCCGGACTTGAGGGTACTGCAATTATTGCAGGTGATTTTGAGAATGAATTATCACGTTATCTAGATAAAAACGAGCTTCAATATGCAAAAAGTTTTATAAATTCTATTAGTGTAGTTCATGAAGGAGTTCTGGCAGGAGGGTTTGGTGCAACATCAATGCATGATATTACTGAAGGTGGGGTACTTGGAGCTGCTTGGGAAATCGCAGAAGCATCTTGCACGGGTATAACTATATATATGGACTCCATACCGATTGAGCCTGTTACCCGCCGAATTTGTGACTACTTTGGAATAAGTCCTTTAAGACTGATTTCCAGTGGATGTATGATTATAACCTGTCAGGATGGCGACGGTTTGGTAGAGCTACTTGAGAAAAATAATATTAAGGCATCAATAATTGGATTAATTACGGAAAAAAACTCCGGAAGAATACTGATAAGTGAGCAAGAAGGGACTGCAGTGGAAATTGATGCTCCCAGCGCTGATGAACTGTACAAAGTAATTAAATAATGCATAAATATGTAATAAAAGTGCGATATTTGCATATTTAATTGACATATATATGGTTATTTTATTATAATTTTACTTGCGTGGATAAAATAACGAGAAAATGTCATATTCATTGACATTGGAGTGGAGGCATTTTATGTACAATATTGATACAATAAAGAAGATGGACCCTCAATTAGCAGAAGCTATTGAGTTGGAAGTTAACAGGCAAAGAAATAAGATAGAATTGATTGCTTCAGAGAATTTTGTAAGTGATGCTGTTATAGAGGCACTTGGAACACCATTAACGAACAAATATGCTGAGGGTTATCCCGGCAAAAGATATTACGGTGGCTGCGAGTACGTTGATATAGTTGAACAGTTGGCTATTGACAGAGCAAAACAAATTTTTGGGGCAGATCATGCAAATGTTCAGCCACATTCCGGAGCACAGGCTAACACAGCAGTTTACTTTGCTTTCCTCAATCCCGGAGATACCATTCTCGGAATGAATCTTGCACACGGAGGACATTTAAGCCATGGTAGTCCCGTTAATATATCAGGAAAATACTACCATGTTGTACCATATGGCGTAAGAGAGGACAACTGTTACATAGATTATGATGAACTGAGAAAAACCGCTAAGGAAAACTCTCCAAAAATAATTGTAGCAGGAGCAAGTGCATATCCAAGAATACTTGATTTTAAGGCATTCAGGGAAAT
>JAEYNY010000195.1 GCA_023412275.1 Bacillota bacterium | reverse complement strand
AATAACAATTTGAAAGGTAGTGTAGATGATAATGTGGACAGTGGTATATATGGCCCAAAGCAAAGATGTTGCTAATCAGCTTCAGGAGCTTTTGTCCAATGAGGGTATTCTTGTGAAACTGAGACCTATAAGTAAAAATCATGAAAACAATGACAATTATTATGAAGTTCTCGTTCCTGAAGCAGAGGTTGAAGAAGCACATAGCGTAATCATTGAAACGGGTTATTAATAAAAATGAATGATAGTAGCTCCGAGCTTTTGCCCGGAGCTACTACTGCTTATCAGGCAAAAATATTACTATTTGTAATATAATTATCATACTTTTTAAGGAGAATGATCGTATGCTATATATAGATGTACCGTTAACAGTCAGGTACGCAGAAACAGACAGGATGGGCATTGTTCACCATTCAAATTATCCCGTATGGTTTGAAGTAGGCAGAACAGAATTTATCAAACAAAGTGGAATATCTTATTCACGTGTGGAATCAATGGGTATAATGCTGCCTCTATTGGAGTTGCATTGTAAATATATCAACTCATCTACATATGAGGATAATATTGTAGTAAGGACAAGTATCAAAAGCTATTCAAAAGCCCGACTGAATTTTAAATATGAGGTATTTAAATCGGATAATATGGTAAATCCTATCACAACAGGAGAAACTTCTCATGTTTGGACCACCTGTGATTTAAAGCCTATAAACTTACAAAAACATTATCCCGAACTTTATGAAATCATTGAAAAAGCGGCAAGGGACGATTAAAGTCTTGTAAGTTGAAGAAATAAGAAGTTATTGCATTTAAATGACACATTATGATAAACTAGGTGTGCTATTTACTCTAATATTGGTAATCAGGTGGTGTACTGGTGAGAAAATATATTCCGAACGCTTTAACATTTTTAAGACTCATAATAGTGCCTTTTCTAGGTTACTTTATTTACTGTGAAAAATATACTACAGCCATTATTCTTTTTGCTTTTGGTGGGTTTACGGACGTACTTGACGGCTATATAGCCAGAAAGTATAATTTAATTACAAAATGGGGCAAGGTTTTTGACCCTTTGGCAGATAAGCTTATGCAGATAACAGCATTAGTCTTTCTGGTACTACATAAATTTATACCTTTAATTGTTTTGGTTATTGTTGTAATTAAAGAATCTTTAATGCTAGTGGGCGGTATAATGGTTTATAAAAAAGGAAGAACCGTTATAGGAGCCAACTGGTATGGTAAGTTAGCCACAGTAATATTTTACTTTGCAATACTGGCAACTATTATACTTAAAATTGTAGCAGGTGACAGCGGTTATGCATTAAATGCTATTTATGTTGCAATAGGTTTGGCGGTAGCATGTACGTTGTTTGCACTAGCAATGTATATAATTATTTATTTCAGATTCTCCAAGGACTATAATGAGAAGAAGAACAAGTAAATTTCAGATGTATGTAAAGGTACACATTTTGTGTACCTTTTTAAATAAAAGTGGTTTGGTTAAGATTCGCAGCAGTGTTTATCAACGGAGGATACAATGTTCGGTTATATAATGCCGGAAAAACCGGAATTGAAAATAAAGGAATTTGATATATACAGGGCATATTATTGCGGTGTATGTAAATCAATAGGAAAAAGACACGGACAGATTAAAAGAATGACGCTGACTTATGATGCTGCTTTTCTGGCACTTCTTTTGGGCTCTGTACTCAATATAAAAACAAGTCTCGCCAAGGAAAGGTGCATTGTCCATCCATTAAAAAAATCTTTTGTCACCCATAATGAAATTATTGATTATTCTTCCGACATAAATATTATTTTGGCGTATAATAATATGAAAGATAAGTGGAATGATGACAAATCAAAAATAGCACTGGCGGGTATGGCAGCTTTTAAGAGAGCATATGAAAAGTTAAATGTGGAATATCCGAAAAAGTGTGCTATAATTAACCAAAGACTAAGGGACTTGTCCAAATTAGAAAAGGAAAAATGTAATTCAATAGACGCTGCTTCCGAGCCTTTTGCAAAGCTTATGGAAGTGGTTTTGGACTACGAAAAATCAGATGATAAAACCAGACAGATTTTAAGATGGATGGGTTATAATATCGGGAAATGGATATATTTAATAGACGCTTTTGACGATATGGAAGACGATATAAAAAATTCCAGCTACAACCCGTTTCTTACTCAGTTCAATTATACGGGACAAAATTTAGCGGTTTTTAAGAATGATATTAAGAGTCAGGCGGAGTTTACGGTATTATATTGTTTGCAGGAAGCATCCAAGGCGTTTGAATTGCTTAGTTTAAAAGAAAATAAAGGAATATTGGAAAACATATTATATATAGGTATGTTAAGTAAAACGGATAAAATTTTGTGCCAGAGGAGTTGTGGTAAAGGTGAAAAATCCATATGAAGTACTAGGAATAAGTGAGGGAGCATCAGAAGAAGAAATAAAAAAGGCATACAGAGAACAGGTAAAGAAATATCATCCGGATCAATACCATGATAATCCTCTTTCCAAACTCGCAGAAGAAAAACTCAGAGAAGTAAATGAAGCTTATGAGTATCTTACAGGAAAAGGTCAGACTGCCAAAACCAGCAATGGCTGGAGTGGCAGAAGCGGAGCAGCAGGGGCTTCAGGTTTTGGCGGTGCAGCGGGCGGAAATGCAGGGGGAGACAACTTCCGACAGGTAAGAATGTATATAAATACAGGAAATATTGCAGCTGCGGAATCACTACTTGAAAGCATTCAAAACAGAAGCGCCGAATGGTTTTACCTGCGTGGCCTGGTCTTTATGAAAAAAGGTTGGTACAATGAAGCGATAATGAATATCAAGCAGGCTGTAAACATGGACCCATCCAACTATGAATATAGGGACGCACTTAACAGGATAAATGTAAATAATAACATGTATCGGGGTAATGCTGCTAATCGTGGATACGGTGCAGGACCAAGCTTTTGTGACATGTGTACATGTTTATGGTGTTCTGATTCATTGTGTGAGTGCTGCGGAGGAGATTTAATTTCTTGCTGTTAATTCCAGATTCAAACTAAATTTATGAGGTAGATATGAAAAACGCAATAAGAGCCAAAAAAATTACATTAAGCGGAATTCTTCTTGGGTTTACCGTCATATGTGTATTTCTTGCATCGGTTTTGCCTACCAGCAGACTTTCGTTATATGCAATAAGCTCGCTTTTTACTTCAATAATAATAATTGAATTCGGCCTAAAAGCAGGATGGACTTTTTATGCCGCATCTGCTGTTTTGTCGGCGGTTTTGATTCCCAGACTTGAAGTACTGCCATATATAGTGTTTTTCGGAGTTTACGGACTACTAAAACTATATTTTGAGAGACAGAAAAGCAGAGTTTTTGAATATATATTAAAGTTGGTTTATTTTAATATATGTCTGCTTCTTGGGTTTGTATTTCTAAAGGAATTTATAATGGCGGGTGTTGAATTAGCTGCACCTGTGTATATAGTTGCAGCTTTGATGGAAATAGTTTTTGTGGTTTATGACTATGTATACACTTTGTTTATAAGGTTTTATTCGTCTACACTAAAACCAAAACTTAAAATATAAATTTGTGGTTTAGTCTTGATTTCCTTTATATGAGAAATAATTTGAATAAAAGCACTGGGTATATTACAATATTTGTAAAGTATTCAGTGTTTTTTAATGCGTAAAAATCAAATGGAGGATATTTATGTCACCAGCTTTTTCGTATTCAATAGCAGTTTTTATAATAATATTTATTGCAGGTTTTGCAGTTAATCTGCTGAGACAGCATTATATATTTCAGTTACTGGGGATAGCCTTCTTTTTTACGTATATCATAATTAATACGGCGGTTTATATGGAAAGAACTTCAGAAATAACATTTCAAACTCTATTTTCTAGGTCAATGCCATCTCTTTTTGGTATATCTGCCTGTCTTATAACTATGACTCTTGGTTTCTGGCTGTATCCCGTCCTGAGAAAAAAAATCAGACAATGAAATAGGCAAAATATAATAAACCTCCTTGGCTAAATATGCTATAATAAGAATATTGTTGTTATTTTTTAGGTAATATTTACATTGTTATAACACTCATGGAGGTTTTAAATATGAATGAAAAAGTCAAGGACATTGCTGTCAGAATAAAAGGACTCAGGCTTCTGGCAGGGTCTACCGAAGAAGAAGTTGCAGAGCAATTGGGAGTAAAGCTTGCACAGTATAAATCATACGAAAATGCCGAAGACGATATTCCTGTCAGTCTTTTATATGAGCTTGCAGAGATTTATAAAGTCAACATTACTGAAATTTTAACCGGAACATCACCAAAGCTTCATGATATATGCCACGTTAAAAAAGGTGAAGGTCTCAAAGTTGAGAGATATGACCAGTACAGCTTTGAAAGTCTTGCTTACAAATATTCAAACAGAAAAATAGAACCTATGCTTGTTGTGCTTGATCCCGGAAATAGTCCTGAAATGGTTTCTCATAAAGGACAGGAGTTTAATTACTGTCTTGAAGGAAAAATGCAGGTATTAATAGGGAAAGAGAAATTTGATTTGGAACCAGGGGATTCTCTATATTTCAACTCTTCACTTCCTCACAAACAGATTGCCTTGGACGGTAAGGAAGCCAGATTCCTTACTATAATTTTACTTTAATTTAAAAATATGGTTTAAATGTATTGGGAGGATATACGAATGAGTTTGGAAACACGTTATTTGAGTAAAACTGATTTTGAATCCTATGAGGATTTTAGAGAGAACTTTAAGCTAAATGTTCCATCTAACTTCAACTTTGCTTATGACATAATAGATGAGTATGCAAGACTGGAACCAGATAGACTAGCGTTAGTGTGGTGCGATGACCACGGAAACGAAAAGAAGTTTACTTTCGGAGAGTTGAAGTATTGGTCTGACAAGACTGCAAATTACCTGATTGCCAATGGATTAGGCAAGGGAGATAAGGTAATGTTCATCTTAAGAAGAAGATATGAATTCTATTTCTTTGCATTTGCTGCTATGAAAATAGGTGTTACCTTTATTCCGTCCACAAACCAACTGATGAAGAAAGATATAGTATACAGAAATAATGCAGCAGAAGTAAAGGCAATTATAGCCTATAATGATCCAGCGATTATAGAACATGTTGAGAATTCAATGGAGGATTCCCCAACTGTTAAAAGATACATAATGGTTGGCGGTACCAAGGATAAATGGTTGGATTACGATAAGGAAATAGAAGGATGTTCCTGTAACTGGATAAGGCCTGAAGGAGAATTGGATACTCAAAATAAAGACTATATGATAATATATTTTACTTCGGGTACCACCAGTATGCCTAAAATGGCAATACACGATTTTACATATCCTCTTGGACATATTGTTACAGCCAAGTACTGGCACAGGGTTGTTGAAAATGGACTGCATCTGACAGTTGCCGATTCAGGTTGGGCAAAGTTTGCATGGGGCAAGCTTTTTGGACAATGGATATGCGGTGCAGTTCAATTTTTATATGATATGGATAGATTTGATCCTTGCAATCTCCTTGAGAAAATAGAAAAATATCAAATAAAGACTTTCTGTGCGCCGCCTACAATTTACAGGTTTATGCTTCAGCATGATATTACGAAATTTGATTTATCATCACTAACGCATTGCTCAACAGCAGGAGAACCTTTGAATCCCGAGATATTCAACAGGTTCAAAAAGCTGACGGGACATGAAATATTAAACGGATTCGGACAGACTGAAACCACCGTAATTGTAGCAAACTACGAATGGCTACCGGTAGATCCCGGTGCAATGGGAATGCCAAATCCCGCCTACAACATAGACGTAGTTGATGAGGAAGGGAATTCCTGTCAGGTTGGAGTTGAGGGTGAATTGGTAATAAGGGATGTTGAAACCAATAAGCCGGCAGGTTTGTTCTGCGGATATTATAAAGATCCTGAATCAACAGCCAGAGTATGGTATAATAACACATACCACACGGGTGATGTTGTTTACAAGGATGAGCATGGTTACCTGTGGTTTGTAGGAAGAAATGATGACGTTATAAAAGCATCAGGCTACAGAATAAGTCCCTTTGAAGTAGAAAGTGCTGTAATTGAACATCCGTCAGTTGTAGAATGTGCCGTTACCGGTGCACCTGACAGTATAAGAGGCACAGTTGTAAAGGCAACAATTGTTCTTGCAAAAGGTTATCAGCCTTCGGATGAATTGAAAAAAGAAATTCAGAATTATGTAAAGAAAGTTACGGCACCATACAAATATCCCAGAATAATAGAATTTGTTGATGAATTACCAAAAACAATTAGTGGAAAAATAAAAAGAGCACAGCTTCGTCAGGATGATCATAAAAAGTTTGAATCTTCATGATTCAAACTTCCAAATCATCATAGAAGCTGACGTTTCGTATGAATTGGAAGGATTATCTTATGAATGAAAAAACTCAAAGAGTACTTGAATTTTATAAAATTATTGATAAATTAAAAGGCTTGACTGCATCTGAATTGGGGAGGGAGCTTGTTTTAGAGCTAACTCCTCAAACTGATTTAGGTGCGGTTGAAAAAATGCTGTCAGAGACCAATGACGGTGTAAGTTGTATACTGAGAAGGGGTTCACCACCCCTTGGAGGAATTACTGATATCAGGATGACCCTTAAAAGGCTTGATATGGGAGGAGTCCTTAACCCCGGAGAATTGCTGCGATTGGCGGGAGTTCTAAGAGCTGCAAGAAGGTTAAAGGGCTACGCTAACGATAAAATAGACGAAAATAGCTCAAGTATAGTTAATGAACTGATATCCTGTCTTGAATCAAATCAGAGATTGGAACAGAAAATCGAGAACTGCATATTAAGTGAAGATGAGATAGCTGATAATGCAAGCCCGGCACTAAGCAGTATCAGACGACAGATTAAGGAGCAGCAGGCGTCTATTAAGGATAAGCTGAACTCCATTATTCGTTCCACAAAATATCAGAAGTTTATTCAGGAATCTGTTGTAACCATGAGGGGAGACAGATATGTAATCCCGGTAAAACAGGAGCATAAGGGAGATATACCCGGATTGGTACATGATTCTTCTGCCAGCGGTGCCACATTGTTTGTTGAGCCAATGGCGGTAGTTGAAGCGAACAACAGTATAAAACAGCTTAGGGTTAAGGAGCAAACGGAGATAGACAGGATACTTGCAGAGCTGTCTCAGGATGCTTCTCTAATATTGCCACAATTAAATGCAAACATGAGTATAATGGCAAGACTAGATTTTATTTTTGCAAAGGCAAAACTGGCAGTAGACTATAACTGTATTTGTCCTAGAATTAATGATACAGGTAAAATCATTATTAAAAAAGGAAGACACCCTCTTCTGGATCCACAAAAAGTAATACCAATTGATTTCTGGATTGGTGAGAAATTCAGTTCCTTGATTGTTACGGGGCCTAATACAGGGGGTAAAACCGTATCGCTCAAAACTGTGGGGCTGTTTACTTTAATGATACAGTCGGGGCTTCTGGTTCCTGCAAATCAGGGAACGGAGATGTGTGTCTTTGAAAAGATTTATGCAGACATTGGGGACGAGCAAAGCATTGAGCAGAGCCTTAGTACATTTTCATCCCATATGAAGAATATTGTAGATATACTTGGTGGTGTCAATAACAAGTCACTGATACTGCTGGATGAGCTAGGGGCAGGGACAGACCCTACAGAAGGGGCAGCTCTGGCTATGTCAATTCTTGAGGCTCTTCACCAGATGGGTGCTATAACTCTGGCAACAACACACTACAGCGAACTAAAAGTCTATGCTATTTCCACTGCAGGAGTTGAAAATGCATCTTGCGAATTTGACGTGGAAACACTTAGACCTACCTATAGGCTTCTTATAGGTGTGCCAGGAAAGAGCAATGCATTTGCAATTTCCAAAAGGCTTGGCCTGAAAGATGACATAATAGAAAGGTCAAAGGAGTTTCTGTCTCAGGAAGATATAAGGTTTGAGGATATACTATTAAGTATAGAAAAGAACCGTAGCGAGGCCGAAAAAGAGAAAATGCGTGCTGAAAGCTACAGACAGGAAGCGGAGCGACTTAAAAAGGATCTGGAGGATCAAAAAAGAAGATTAGCAGCCCAGAAGGAAAGCGAACTTCGCAAGGCTCGTGAAGAAGCACGACGAATTCTAACAGATTCAAAACGTCAAGCAGACGAGTTGGTTTCAGAAATGAAAAGACTGGCAAAAGAGCAAGAAGAGGCTGAAGTACGAAGACAAACCGAGGAGCTTCGTCAAAGACTTAACAAGAGTATAAACAATTTGGATGATTCTCTGGTTGAGTCCATTATGCCTAGACAGGGGCTTGTGAAACCGCCTAAAAATCTCAAACCTGGTGATACTGTATTAATAGTTAACCTTAACCAGAAGGGTACCATTTTATCACTACCGGATAAGAAC
>JAEYNY010000111.1 GCA_023412275.1 Bacillota bacterium | reverse complement strand
AGCTCAGCAGGGTCTGATGTGTTCAAATATCTTGCAGGTATAATTACGTCTGTATCAACGTTGTTTCCATACTTTATAACCTTACCCTTAACATTCATATCTATCTCCTTTTCCGACAGCGGACAATGATACCCATCAAATATCCGTGCCTGTTTTCATTTATGTCAATCTCTCTTTTTAAATTTCATCAGGACCGGCTATCCTGCCTGCTATGGCCGAAGCCGCAGCTACTGCCGGACTTGCAAGATAAACCTCGCTTTCGGGATGCCCCATACGCCCTACAAAGTTTCTATTTGTAGTTGCAACTGCTCTCTCTCCCTTTGCAAGTATCCCCATATGGCCTCCAAGACACGGGCCGCAGGTAGGTGTGCTTACAGCAGCTCCCGCATCTATAAATATGTCAAACAGACCTTCGTTCATAGCCTGCTTCCATATCTTTTGAGTAGCAGGGATTATAATACACCTTACGTTATCGCTGACCTTTTTCCCTTTCAGAACTTCTGCAGCTATTCTCATGTCTTCTATACGTCCGTTTGTACATGAGCCGATTACAACCTGGTCGATTTTAATATCACCCACATTGTCAATGGTACGTGCATTTTCAGGAAGATGAGGAAATGCAACTGTAGGTTTTATTTCTGCAAGATCTATTTCATAAACTTCCGAATATTCAGCATCCTCATCTGCTTTGTACACGGTATATGTTCTGATGGAATGTTCCTTTACGTATTCAACGGTTTTTTCGTCTACCTCAAATATTCCGTTTTTTGCACCTGCCTCTATAGCCATATTTGCCATTGAGAATCTGTCGTCCATTGAAAGAGCATTTACTCCGTCACCTGTAAACTCCATTGATTTGTAAAGTGCACCGTCAACACCTATCATTCCTATGATATGAAGGATAACATCCTTTCCCCCAACCCACTTTTGGGGCTTACCTTTCAGAACGAACTTAATTGCTTCGGGAACCTTGAACCAAGCCTCTCCTGTTGCCATCCCCGCTGCCATATCGGTACTGCCTATTCCGGTTGAAAAAGCTCCAAGTGCACCATAAGTACAGGTATGGGAATCAGCCCCTATAACCACATCCCCCGGTACCACAAGACCTCTTTCAGGTAATAGTGCATGTTCAACTCCCATTTGTCCGACTTCAAAGAAGTTTACTATTTCCATTCTTTTCGAAAACTCCCTACAAACCTTAACCTGTTCTGCGGACTTAATATCCTTATTGGGAGTAAAATGGTCAGGTACTATTGCTATCTTATTCTTATCGAATACTTTATCCAGACCGATTTTATTAAACTCCTTGATAGCTACGGGAGATGTTATGTCATTCCCCAGAACCATATCAAGTTTTGCCTTTATCAACTGCCCGGGTACTACTTTGTCTATTCCCGCATGGTTTGCAAGAATCTTCTGTGTCATTGTCATTCCCATTTTAAAATCCCCCTTTGTCACATGAATATATAAATTTAAATGTTTTTTCGTAAAATAAAAGAACTCTTTTCAAGCTTTTGATATTAAAGCAATTATATAATAAGCTTAAAAAGTGTTCTTCCTGTTATTTACCGTTATTTCTTCAATTATGAATGTTTTTTGACGAATTGCGATATTGCATTGGGGTCATGTTGGTTTGTTTCTTAAACATATCATTAAATCTCTGCTGGTTGGAAAACCCTACACTAAGAGCTATTTCGCCAACCTTCTGGTCCGTCTCCTGAAGCAGTTCACATGCCCGTTTGATTCTTATGTTTAACAGATACTGCATGGGACTTAGTCCGGTGTTCTCTTTGAAGGCCCTTGTAAAGTAAGATGGGCTGAGAAAAACGTATTTTGCAATATCCGTTATTGATATCTCCCGTTCAAAATTATTGTGAACAAACTGTATTGCAGATTGCATAAGTTCTTTTATCTTGGGGCTTTTGTTTTTTATACTGTTTTCCCATTCCGCTTTTAGTGCACGGGATATAAGTACAAACAGCTCCATCAGCATAAGATAGTTAAGCAAATCGCTGCCCAGCTGGTCACTTGTCTGCTCCTTTAGAATCCTGTTTAAAAGAACAATTATATCATTCTTCTGACTTACTTTAAGCTTAATAAAAGAACCTGATTCCCGGCCACTTACGAAGTTTATAAAATCCCCGAGAGATACTTCAGAAAGAGTATGTTCCGTTTGATCCATGAATTTGAAATACAGAACAATAAAGTCGCACCCACCCTCGGATTTTACATTCAGCTTGTGGCTCTGGTTTGGCTTAATTATTACGATATCATTTGAGCCTACAGAGACGTTCTGTTCTCCAATCTCAAAAACACCGCTTCCTGATTTTATATAAACCATTTCAAAGGTTTCATGCACGCTTAGTCCCTTTGACCATTCAGCATCATGGTATCGTTCAATGGCTTTTACACTGGTAACGGGAATAAAGCTTGCCGAGCCCAGCACACCTTCCCACGCTTTGGGAAACGTCGTTGTTTCCATATTACTCAACTCCCTTCAACCCTAGATAGTCCGCACCATATAGGACAAGGTTTTTCTACTTTTTTGGTCTACGGAATACTTTAGTTCCATTATCTGACTTTTTCTTGTCTCCAAAAGTCTTTTTTCTGTCATCCAGCCGGTTTTGCTTAAAATTACCAGTTTTACTTTTTACGGCTCCGGCACCTGCCGGACTTCCGTATTTAGCCCTTTCCACAGGCCTTTTGCTTCTTTCCTTTTTATATTCAACAATCTTTCCATTATACATGGATTTTGGAATTATCTTTATTTTCAGTTCCTTTTCAAACTTTTTCATGAACTCTATTTCTTTCTCGGTTACAATGGATATTGCCACTCCCGGCTTCCCGTTTCTACCTGTCCGGCCTACTCTGTGAAGATAGTCCATTGACCTTTCAGGGATATTAACATTAAAAATATGTGTTACATCTTCTATATCAAGGCCCCTCGCCGCAATATCAGAGGCAATGAGAAGCTGAAGCCTTCCATTTTTGAAATCGTCCATGGTTTTCTTCCTGTCTGATTTTATGTGTGAACCATGAATACCCCCGGCTTTTAACTTATGATATGTGAGCTTCTCTTCCGAAACAAAAATATCCTCGCTGTTAGCAAAGAATGCAATTGCTTTTTTAGGATTTATCATTCTTACAAGCTTTCTTAAAACATCTATTTTCTCTCTCTCTTCAGCGACAAAATACAGGTGTTCAATGGCATCCGGAACACCCATGTCCGATTTACTCTCTATAACAAGAGGTTCCTTCATTAAAGGCATGGCACGCTCAACAGTTTTTTTAGAGATAGTTGCAGAACACATTACTATCTGCCTCTCCTTAAGAGTTGTCTTAATAACAGCCTTGATTGCTTCTAAATTGTAGTCGTCAAGCAGGCGGTCTGCTTCATCTATAATAATTGTTTTAATGGTATGTGCTGAAATCTTCTTTTTCTGAATCAATTCCAGTATTCTTCCGGCAGTTCCTACTATTATATGGGGTTTAATCTTGAGTTTGTCTATCTGCCTCATAATATTTACATCGCCGATAATAGGGGTAGATGTGGCCTTGATTTCAGAATTCTGTGAAAGCAGTTCTATCTGCCTTTCAACTTGTATCGCCAGTTCATGGGTGGGCACCAGTATAAGTGCCTGCATTTCTTTTTTATCAACAGAGAGTTTCATGAAAAGAGGCAGAAGATATGCCAGTGTTTTTCCCGTTCCTGTAGAAGAATGGAGAATTACATCTCTGTTCTTCAATTCCTCCGGTATAGCTTTTTGCTGTATATCCGTTGGTACTGTTATGCTTTCCTTCTTTAATGCCTCCACAAGGGACTTGTCCAGCTCCATGCCCTCAAATAACTGCTCCATGCCATTCTCCTTTACACACTACATTTTATTTTTTCTTGCCGTTTTCTATCTTTTCAGCCAGCTCATTAAGATAAGTCCAACGCTCCAGTTTAAGGTCCAGTTCCTTTTCAAGCTCCTGCTGTTTTTGAAGGAGCTCCTGAAGCTTTGTAAAATCCGTTGCGGATTGATCTATATCCTTTTTTACCTTTTCTATGTCAGACTCCAGAGCTGCTATCACATCATCTATTTCATCAAATTCCTTTTGTTCCTTAAAGGTGAATTTGAGAGGTCTTTCCTTATTTTTTTGCCACTCTGTCTTATTTTGTGAAGTGTTATTTTTTTTATCCGGGTCAGCCGCTTTCCCTGTATCATCCTGTTTTTCCCGTCCGGCCATATACTCTCTGTAATCCGTGTAGTTTCCGGCAAACTTAGTAATTTCTCCATTACCTTCAAAGGAAAATATTCTGTTTGCCGTTCTGTCCAGAAAGTACCTGTCATGGGACACAGTTATAACCGCTCCCGGAAACTCATCCAAGTAGGCTTCCAGAATTGTTAACGTCTGGATATCCAGATCATTTGTAGGTTCGTCCAGGAGTAATATGTTTGGAGCACCCATAAGTATACTAAGTAGATAAAGTCTTCTTTTCTCTCCACCCGAAAGCTTCGAGATAGGCGTCCACTGAACACTTGGGGGAAATAAGAATCTCTCCAGCATCTGGGAGGCACTGAGGCTTCCGTTTGCAGTCTCTATATGCTCTGCCACTGATCTGATATATTCAATAACCCTGAGGTTTTGATCCATATCTGTATTTTCCTGAGTAAAAAATCCTGTTTTTACTGTCTCACCGATTTCAACCTTTCCCGAATCAGGTGCAATCTGCCCTGAAAGTACTTTTAAAAGTGTTGATTTGCCTATTCCGTTAGGCCCTATGATTCCTATTCTGTCATCCCTAAGCAGTACATAACTGAAATCACTAATTAATGTCTTATCATCATAAGATTTTTTTATATTTTCCAATTCAATTATCTTTCTTCCGAGTCTCGCAGCTCCCACCTGAATCTCAATGTTTTCATCCTGTTTGGGTACATCTGCATCTTTCAGCTTTTCAAACCTTTCTATTCTGGCCTTTTGCTTGGTGGAACGTGCCTGAGCGCCCCTTCTTATCCATTCCAATTCATTTCTATAGAGATTCTGCCTTTTTCTTTCAGAAGCCTGTTCCAGCTCTTCACGTTCAGCTTTCATTTCAAGGAATCGGCTGTAGTTAGCCTGATAGCTGTAAAGCTTCCCATTATCCAGTTCTATTATCCTGTTTGCAACTCTGTCCAGAAAGTATCTGTCATGCGTAACCATCAAAAGAGCACCTTTTCTGGTATTAAGATACTTTTCAAGCCAGTCAACAGTTTCATTGTCAATATGATTAGTAGGCTCGTCCAATATAAGCAGCTCAGTGGGATTAATTAATGCTCCTGCCATTGCAATTCGCTTTCTCTGGCCTCCCGACAAAGTTGCCACATCCGCCTCAAAACTATCGATTCCCAGTCTTGTAAGTATTGTTTTAGCTTCGCTTTCCAAGGTCCAGGCGTTCATAGTATCCATTTGATGCATTAAATCCAGGAGTCTTTTTTCAAGTTTCTCATCTGCCGGATTCTGACTGCTTTTTAAAAGTGTATCTTCGTATTCCCTTAGCAGCATCATAACAGGAGAATGTCCGTTAAATACCTGTTGAAGTACCGTTGTTCCCGGCTCAAAAGCAGGGCTTTGTTCAAGATAGCCTACTCGTACTTTGTTGGACTTAATTATATTTCCAGTATCAACAGTCTCAATACCTGCAATTACCTTTAAAAGGGTGCTCTTACCTGTTCCGTTGACGCCTATAAGCCCTATCTTATCTCCCTCACCTATGCCCAACGATATATCATTAAATAATATCTTTTCACTATAGCTTTTCGAAATACCTTCAGCGGATAAAATATTCAACTGCCTGATTCTCCTTCGTTACTTGTTTTATCTTATGTGTTATTATACCATTTAGGCAGTACAATTGCTGTAATTTATTTGTACCCTTTTATTAATCATTTATAACGCTGTGCATATCCGCATTTTTTACAAAGCTCTTCTACGGCTTTTCTTCCTGAGAAGCCTTCATAAATCCGTTTGGCTCTTTCAGAATGTAGAATATCACTGAGAGGCTCTGAGAAAATATTACCCAATGGAATATTCCCCTCATTGTCAAGACAGCATGGTACAACCGTCCCGTCCACTAGAATTCCAAACTGATCTCTAAGCCCATAACAGAACACTTTTTCTTCAATAATATCTCTACTTATGTCCGGCCATTCAAAGATTTCAGCCCTGCTTATAAATAACCTGTCCTGTAGTTTTACATTCGGCTGGTTCTTAACAGCAAGCTTTAAATCAAAACCGGGCTGAAAGAAATCTTCAAGTTTTTTTATAATCTGGTCGTTCAAGTCGTTAATACCTTTTAATTGACCGTTGTCCATATTCCAAAGCCTTAGTTCGCAGATGATACCCTTCTCAACAGCCTTTTTTATAAAACTCACAGTGTTATTTATATAGCTGTCCAATAATTCATTTCCTTCATTGGCCTCAAAACTGTGAAGTGAAATACTTACCTTACGTAATGCCTTTGAATTCAGTAACAACTCACTACACCTGTTTAACAAGGTTCCGTTTGTGGTAATATTGACTTTAATTAAGCTGTCATAACATATTTTCAGAAAACTCTCCAGATTCGGGTTTAATAATGGTTCCCCCATAATATGTAAGTATACATAATCGCAAAAAGGTTTCACTTGATGTATTATGTGAGTGAACTCATTTATATCCATAAATCCCGGCAGCCTTGCGGAGTCGGGGCAAAAACTACATTTCAGGTTACATACATTAGTTATCTCTATATACACCTTTTTAAATTTTTTCATTGATTACTCCATATAGATTGATATTGCTATTTTACACTAAAATTAATGTTATATATACATGGTAAACAGTAAACAATAAAAATTACGATTGACATTACAAATTTAATCTTATATAATCTAATTGTAAACAATTTAATTTTATTCAACAGGAGGTATATACATGACAATTTATGATTTTAAAGTAAAAGATGCTCAAAAGAATGAGATTTCAATGGATTCCTATAGAGGTAAGGTTCTACTTATTGTTAATACGGCAACAGGCTGCGGATTTACACCGCAATATGAAGCGTTGGAAAACCTATATAGAAAATATAAGGACAAGGGATTGGAAATTCTTGATTTTCCCTGCAACCAGTTTTTGAACCAGGCTCCCGGAACTGATGAAGAAATAGTTGAGTTCTGTCAGCTGAAATACGGGGTTTCTTTTAAAACCTTTTCGAAGATTGAAGTTAACGGAAGTAATGAAGACCCATTATATACATTTTTGAAAAAGGCAACCCCTGCTGATAAGGAGAACGAGGAAACTTCTTCCTTTATGAAAGTTCTTAAAGATTTAGGCCAGAGTATTGTAGGTTCAAATATTAAGTGGAACTTTACAAAGTTCTTAATTGACCGTAATGGTAACGTTGTGGGCAGATATTCTCCTACTTATAAGCCTGAAAATATGGAAGCAAAAATACAGGAACTATTGGAGAGCTAGATTCTTTGCCTGTGGCTGATTTTTAACAATGTTGACTCAATAGGTTTTATAGAATTGAATTGTATGATATCCTTAATTTAAGGATGACTTTTAAGGAGAATTTATATGCCGTACGATAAACTGAAATTAGAAAATCAGCTATGCTTTCCCCTATATGCATGCTCAAAGGAAATTATAAAAAAATATAAACCGTATCTCGACCCATTAGGGATTACGTATACTCAATATATAGCTCTTATGGCTCTTTGGGAAGAGGATAATATAACCGTAAAGGATCTTGGCAAAAAGTTGTTTCTTGATTCCGGTACATTAACCCCATTATTTAAAAAAATGGAGTCGCAGAATCTGGTCGTCAGGCAAAGAAGCTCTGATGACGAAAGAAATGTTTATATAAGGCTAACCGAAGAGGGAAAAAATCTACGGGATAAAGCACTGGATATCCCCAATAGAATTGGCAGTTGTATAGACTTGCCTATGGAAGAGATAGTCCAGCTTCAAAAGTCTCTTCAAAAATTGTTAGATCAATTGGGTTAAGTTATTTAGTTCTTAATATTGGCTCTTTCAAGCTTTGCCCCCCCGAAGCATGACAGAGCCAATTTTCTTTTAGTAAATATCCCGGTAATTTTTATTCCCTTTATGTATGCAAATAAATATGTACCTCTCTCAACCATATTTGTTTTAGGATTGTCGTTTATTGATATTCTGCTACTCTCCTCATATGAATCCGGCCAGCATCTCTTAGCTGAATCATTAATTCTGTCTTCAATTAGATAAGGAGCCTCAACAGTCCCATCTGCTACTTCTCCAGATGTTGTTTTTATCCTATAGTTTACCTCTTCTCCACTGACTGAAGTAGCACAAATAAGTAAATTTCCTTTTATATTTGTTTGTTGTTGATCAGAGTTTGATTCAAACACTGAAATAAAGGTTGTTTCAGCCCTGTCAATGTCTATTTCAATACCGTCTGTAAGCCTTGTTCCCGTATTTTCATTAAATCCCTCTGACAGTCCTTCAAGGCTTTTATCTTTGTTAATATTCTGAACTGCAGCAGTTACGGCATAATCCATTGCCTTGGAAAGAGAATTCCTTTTGTATGTATAAACCGCATAGTCTGCTACGCTTACAAATACAAGCAATACAAGAAAGGTTACAGCTAATCCTATAAAAAGTACACCCAAGCCTCCGCCTTTGCGGTTCTTAATCCTCCCCACTGTTTTTTTCAACCCTGCATACAGCTTTTGCCCTGTAATGTAACCCATTGCCTTCATTATCAGAATTAACCTCCGTTTCTGAAAAAACGCTCTCATTCTCCGATTCAACATATATACTAAATATTTCTCCCCTGTCCAGAACACTTCCCAATACATAGTTGCAAAGTCTGCCAACTGTTCCGTCGGGCTGTACGTTTCCGCATTTGATACTAATATTACCGGCTCGGAAAGTCCCCAGTTTCCCCAGCTTTTCAAGAAGTTCTTCCTGGTCGCTGGCAGTCATAACTCCCGTAATCATAACCTTGTGAGCAACACTATCCACAGTATTTTTTACATACCTTTGCTTGGTGTCATATTCATAAAATGTAATGGTTTTAAAAAAGAGAACTGCAATTAAAGGAATAATAATAAGAAATGCATATATTTTATTCATTCATCCTCCCAAGCTTAGTGCAATCAATCATCTTTAATATTATCGTTAAGTTTTTTTACAGACTGATAAACCTTTTCGCCTGTATCCGATATCAGCTCTGATGTGGGAACTACAGTTCCTATCACCAAAGCTACGCATAATGCAAACATGATTATTGCAATTATTATATTTTTCATATATGCCCCCGATTAACGTATAGTACCGCTTAGTGTATTTATCTGAGAATCTACGGTATCCAACTGCCCTTCAACCTTAACGCCGTTCTCCCTGCCATGATTGGCAAGAGGTACAATTACAGCAACAAGAAGTGCCATTGCTATTGCAAACATTGCAATAGAGATAATTATTTTTTTCATATTATTTTTCCTACCCTTTCTATACTAATTTAAAATACTTTCAATCCGAGGAAGTGCACTGTACCCATTGGTTACCGCAAGGTTTCCAGTTTCTGCTCCGTGCCTTATTAATGGGACTATCACCCCTATTACAAGTGCCAGTGCTATAGCCAGCATTATTATAGTTATGATTACCTGTTTCATACCTCTCTCCTTTAAATGAATTCAAAAGCCTTATAAACCATATCCAGCATAGGATTCAGCATAAGCCTTGCCAACTCATATACCAAAGGTATAATGCTGATAAAAGCTACTAAATCTATAAAGTCCAGTGTTTCATCTGCTACCATGATTATTGCCTCGTCCCTCTCCATAGCCTCTCTGTCCAGTATTTGGAATGCAACCTCCTTATCGTGGAGACTGTATATTTCCATAATATCAGTGAATTTAGACAGGCTCTTTACGTTTTTGTTTTTTAGGTAATCAAAACCCTTCTTTTTATCGTACCTGAATATTACCGCAAATTGCCTAAGCCAATCTTCATATGTTTTTGAGGATTTTTCCAGTTCGCAGATTATGTCAAGTGTTTTTATTCCGTCTATTCTGGCAAGGAGTTGAAATATGTATTCAAGTTTTATTATCTCCTTTTTATATAATGCAGCCTTAATAAGCCACCTAATAACAAGAAATATGTCCGGAAGGAACAATGAAATCAATATCAGCCACAAAAATCGAGGTTTAAAAAATCCTATTTTCTGCGTATCCTCCCATTTATTTATAAACCATTCTGTCTTTTCGTCAATCTCATGTTTATCTGATGAGTTCAGAACCTTAGCCACTTTTTCTTCAACCAGTTGGTATATCTTTGTATCATCCAAGTTTTCAAGCACATCCTCTCCTACTTCCCATAAAACCATCCTGTAGAAGTGGTATTGCCGGTTATCCTGTGATTGGGGACTATAGAAAAGTGACTCTTCCTTCTCAGTATTCTCAATGACAAGTCTTTGTTCATAACCCATATTTGTATATCTTATAGCTGAGAAAACAATAATACATAATAAAAAACATAAACCTTTAATCAAATACAGTCTTCTTAAACTAATACCAACTTCGCTAAGTTCCAGTACACGAGCTTCAAACCTGTTAAACCAATGCTCTTTGTTCTTTGTAATAAAATCAAGAACTTTTTTTATAAAGAAATTCTCTTCCACACTTTCGATTACACCTGTGATATTTTTTCTTTTACAATTTTTAGATATTTTAATAACCTTAAAATTTAATCCACAAAAAACTGCTAAAACGCCAACAATAATCAACAGAATAAATAACATATCCTCTTTTTATCCCCCTTTCTCTTTTATAGTCTTCTGAGTACACGTACTATTATTAAAGCTGAAAGAGAATAAATTGCTATCTTCGCTGCTGCTTGAGCAGTGTTGTAATACAGTCTCATATTCGCTCCAAGAATCATTTTGTTTATGAGAATAATTACAGGCAGGCTGAATATACTTGCTCCTAGTGTAAAAAATTCATACCAGATAAGCCTCCTGTTTTTCTTTTTCTCAATGTTGTTATAGCGGGTTATTGTCTTATTCAGCTTGTAAAGCTGGTTTATAAGTTCTCCGCCGTTTTCTCTGTAATTTATAAGAAGTGTCACAAATATATTGAACCAGGTATCATTTATCCGGTCCCTTACGGTACAGAGGCTGTCATTGATATCAGAGCTGTCCGACACCCTTAACATTATCCTCGCCAGATGTTTATTAGCATTTGAGCAACATTCCCGCAACGCAGGTTTTATTCTATTATGAGAAACAAAGGAACTCCTGAAAGAATCAATAAAGGAAGGTATTCTTTGCTTTATACTGTATCTTAGATAATCAAGAGTTAGTGTAAAGGTATAATACGGTACCATAAAACATAAGGCAAGTGCAACCAGCTTTGTATACCAAAGCTTCATAATTGCTTCGATTGTGCAATAGATTAAAAGGCCGGTTATTGGTATAAAAATAGAGGATATTGCAACAAGCTTTTTCTGGGTGATATTGTCCAGAATCAAATAGCCTAACGCCTTTTCAATTCTCTTTGAAACATATTTTAATGGAAACTTTTTTGTAATTGCTTCTAAACACTCAAAAAATCTTCCTAGCTTGGCCTTTTTAATTCTGTATTTACTTTCCTTTAAAACTCGATTATATGCGGAAATCCCAATACCTGTTAAAAAAAGTAGCAGTCCTGATAGAATCATTATAATGTACGGTTGGTAGGTGTTTATTAAATTAACAATTGTATTTGATAATCTCTCTATCTCCGTCATATGGTATCAACCTCCGGAAAGGCACCGCCAGAATCACTGTCTGAATAACTCTGACAAAACAGTCTACTCAATTCTTCTGCATCAGATTGGTTAAATTCATACTCTAGACAGGATAGTAATTGCTGCTTTGAAAGGCCATCCTTGTTTGATATGTACCTCTCTTTCTCCTTGTCAAAAACAAAAAGGTCGTTTATCTGAAAAGTCATGTTTTCTTCACAAGCCAAAACTTCCGAAACTTTGTATACATAACGTTGTCCCGTTTCTCTGTCCAGTTTTATATGTATTATCAGGTCAACCGCATCTGCCACATCAAACTGGGCTTCCCTGAAGTCGGTATAATAGCCGGTCTGCATCAACAGTTGCCTCAGGTCATGGATCATGCGTCTCGGACTTGATGAATGAAAGGTAAAAAGACTGCCTCTGGCCTGTCTCAGCATAGCCTTTATCATTTCAAAGGCCTCGTATGAATTCCTGACCTCACCGTATATTACAATATCCCTGTTAAGTCTGAAAAAAACCTCTGTTATATCCGAGGGCTTAAACTCCTTTGTGTATTGCAGTTCAACTATATTTTTTCCGGGATAGTTTGAAGAAATATTCAGCTCATGTATGTTTTCTGCAAGTCCTATGCTTATATCCGGGTCAAGTTGCTTTATTATAAGCTCATCAGCTGCAGTAGTTTTCCCCGAACCCTGTTCCCCTATGATAGCAACATTTCTTCTTCCCTTTCCTGCAAGGAGTTCAATAATACGGGCAATTCTGTTTTCAATAAAGTTATCTCTATAATTAACCAATTGGGTTTTGGGAGCAAACAATCGCACATTTACAACATAGTATTTTGATAAGGGCGGTCTTAGCGCAGTTACTCTTGCCCCATTTTTTAAGACTGCGTATACAAGAGGTGCTCCTGCATTCATTTCTTCTCTTGCTGTTGAAGTTAACCTGTTCTCTATTAATTTTCTATAGCTGCCCTCACTGCTGAAGCAAAAAGCCTTATTGGGGATATGCCTTTTGATTCCTTTGTATTGAATCCATATATAGTCGTTCCTTGTGCAGGCTACTTCATTGAGCACCGGGTCGAAAATCAGTTCATCAAGGATACCGTACCCGTATATCTCTTGATAAATGATTTGCGTAAGCTTTTGCAGCTTTATATCAAAATCGTCGTCTATACTAATAGAATACCGACTTAAATGTTCTGCAATCTCCGTGTCAATAGGCTTGGGTATGAATTTTGCGTCGCCGCCAGTATATATATTTTCATAATAATTTATGTGATACTCTCCCAAAATCCCATCAATATTTTCCTGGGTAATGATTTCAGACTTTTCTATAAGTAAGAAATAAATGCTGTTTTGCATAAATTCTCTCGCTTTTGGGCTCCCATCCATTGCCAGAAGCTTTTGAGCCTGTTTTGCATTATCAAGGATACTTCCTGCCGTATCTTCCATATATTCTTTTATTCCATTGAGTCCGTTTAGTCTTAATTCTTCCTCGACATAGTCCATTAATTCCTTTAAACACAACTTTAGTAACGTTCTCATACTTTTAACCCCCTTTGTATATACAAAATAGCTTACGTAAGTATGTTAAATATACTTTTTAAATAATTCACTTTTTTGCCTTCCTTGTTATTACTTTTTATATCAAGATCAAATACCTGAGTAATATACTTTGAAATAACGCTTAAAGAGTGGTTGCATTCTGTATCTCTTTGCAAATAAAGATGAAGGCTGTCCCTGTTCTTCATTTCCTGTAAAGTCTTACAATAATCCATCTTATACATCTTATCCAGAGAAAACCTTCTCTTTATGTCACCTACTCTGGGATAGATATCTCTGTACTTTGAGATAAGATATATTTCATTCCGTTTATGTATCAACTTATCTCTAATTAAATTAAGCTTATTTACACTTTCTGCATCCTGAACAAAAAGATTTATGATCATATATGATTTTTCCATTACTACGTTAGTGAGGGTATTTTCTTTGCTGGATACTGTATCGAATATGATTAAATCAAAGTTTTTTTCAAGACTATCAACAAGTGTTGAAAAACCGTCCGCATTGCGGTTAACATAGGAATTTGTGGTTTTATAGCTCCCCAAAAAGTATATGCCATTTGACTTCGGAATCAAATCCACTAAAGTCAGGGCTTTATTTTCGCATCCCCTTTCTTGCAGATTTATAAATTCCTCAATTCCGGGGGAAGCCTCATTTATACCTAGCAACTTATAAAGAAGGCTGTATTTTGAATTGAGACAGCAAACCAGTATTTTAGTTTCCTGTGTTACCATTTCCCTGATTTGGTTCGCCAGAATATATGTAAAGACTGACTTGCCAGAGTTCTTGACCTCTGATACCACCGCTGCCGTTTTACCCATTAATTAACCTCCCCTCCTGATTTTTGCGTACTATCGCAGTACAACTCATATATAAGCTTTCCGTTTCTTGATGCAGAATATATCTTTTGCCTATCCTTCTTACCTAAAACCAACTTTAAATATGCAGTTTTGGAGTTCACTGCAGACTTGGAATCCAAGGCTATGCCAGTATCGTCCAGTACATCCTTTACCTGTACTTTGTATAAAACATCCTCTGTAACCTCACTAGTGTCCCTTTGTAGTCTTATGTCAACATACGAACCCTTTCTTATTAGATTAGCCAATCTTTCCTCCATACTAACTGGCAAAATAATTATTCTTTCATCATCCTTATACCAGTCCTTCCTTTCCAGTAGGTCATATGATCTTATGTAATCATCCTTGTGTATATCGGTCAGTGCCTTTTTCCCTGCAATATTTCTAACTTCAGTTTCAACGCTAGAACTTACTGCCGACGCATAAACTTCTTTTTTCCTTAGAAAATGCTCTTCTATTACCGTTCCTTCTTTTATATCTGACGTTGCCACAACAACAGATATTGTCTTTTCCGTATTAATCGGATACTTGGTAAAGATATATGCAAATATTGCAGAATCCAAAATCAGAAATAGGCCGAGGCAGATAAGTACGGTCTTTATAATAAGCCTTTTACTCATAGACTTTACTCCTTTTTAAATAACTTTTTTTGATTGGGAATGACTTTATGTAAAATGATATTTGATACTGATTTTTTGAAATTATCAGATAATAACCCGTTAAATCCTGAAAATTCTTCAAAGTAACCGTACATCCACTTAAGATATACCTTATCACTGTAGGTCACCTCAAAAACTTCCATTCTTGAAAACAACTCTTTTAGTTCCCCCGAATTAGAATTATCCAGAACACCGTGGATAAGCAAATCAGAGCTCAATTCACCTTTATAAAATTTATTAAGTATAAATGAAGTTCTAGATACTATCTTCTCCGTCAGACCTTCTCTTTCAAGAATTCCAAATATTTTAGCGATACTTAAAGGATTCATGTCAGAAACAATAAAAATGCTATTCAGATATATTTCTATAGCGTTCAGAATATCCGGTGGTCCGTCAATAAATATGTATCTGTATTTCTCTTGTAGTTGTCCCAACAGGCTGTTCAAGGTCATATTCTTAGGTGAATCGCCATACAATTCGATTGTCGGTCTCAAATAGTACATGTTAGATTTGATTTTTTTAGGAAGGGTTGAAGAAGAATTCCCACCAGCCCGAGAATAAACTTTGACTAAATCTCCTGACTTACTTAAATCAACTATACATACGGAATTACCGGAATTTGAAGCTTGTTCAGCCATTGCCGCTGTTAGTGTAGAAACGCCTGTTCCACCGGCTCCGGTTATTGCAGTTATTTTGGAAAATATGTAGGATGGGGATATTCCATGAAGGGATTTACGAATCAGAGCATCCGAGTTTACCAAAAGATAGTGTCTTAAGGCCTTCATGAGTTCTTCTGCAGTTCTGTATCTAAAATCAGGCTTTGGATTTATACATCTTGCAAGTATTTCTTGCATTTCAGTCGAAAGGTATTCTGAGAAATTATTATTATGATAAAAAGAATAATTATTTACGGGGTCAACCCCTGTGATAAGATAAATCAAAGTAATTCCTAAAGAATAAATATCTGTTGCCGGGTATAAGCAACCTCCCATGAATTGTTCCGGTGCCGCATAGCCTTTTGTGCCTATAAATGCAGTTTCTGTGACGCCGGGAGGTTTATCTCGTGATTGATTTAACGTGGAGGATATTCCAAAATCGATGAGTTTGATTGTCTCTCCCTTTGTCAAAATGATGTTATGGGGCTTCATATCCCCATATATAACAGGATCAGGCTTCTGACTGTGGAGATAATCCAGCACGCTGCACAGCTGCATCCCCCATTCTGCCACTTTTTTCTCTTCAACACTGCCTTTTTCATCAAGTATCTGCTTAAGGCAGGTTCCCTCTATATAGTCCTCAACGATATATATACATCGTTCATCCTCATAAACATCACATATTCTTGGAAGTGCGGGGTGATTTAATCTCTTTAATATCTCTGGTTCCAAGTAACCACTGATGGTAGAATCTCTGCCCTTTGGAATTTCCTTTATGGCCCAGAAATTGCCCAACTTAGTATTTTCGGCTAGATACACATCTCCGCAGCCCCCGCTCCCTAGCAAACTTATATACTTATATTTAGATTGAAAATAATTATCCTGCATTTTGGAAACACCCGTGTTCAATAATGTAAATTTAGATTGAAATATTTTTTAGGTAAAATAGAAAAATATAGAAATGATAAATAAAATTATAAATCACATTTTTCTTAATTGCAATCTTTTTTTACAAAATTTCAAACCCCATCCAGATTAAAATCCGGAATATATTGTGTGTCTGAAGATTCCCTTTCCTGAACATAGCCCTCTTCCAAACCAAGTTTGTAAAGGTGGTTAACTGCCTTATCGTATTCATTTCTAGTAATAGGCCTGTTTATCTCCGGAAAATTCTTTGCATTGTAATAAGGGGTATACTGGCTCATAAGGGATACATAAACATCTCCCGGTAGGTTTTCGTATATCCAGTCCAGAATACTTATACTCTCTTTAACATGCCCCGGCAAAATCAGATGTCTGATGATAAGCCCCCTTTTTATAATACCGGATGAGTCTAATACTGGCGAACCAACCTGCTTATACATTTCAATAATTGCGTTACTGCAAACTTGAGGATAATCCGATGCTGCCGCATATTTTACAGCTGTTTTCTCAGAAAAGTACTTAAAATCAGGTAGGTACACATCTACTATCCCCTTCATCTCCTGCAAGGTTTCAGGTGAATCATATCCATTTGTATTATAGACTATGGGAATATTAATCTTGCCCTGCTGCTTCAAAGGCAGAATTGCTTCCTTAATAGCTTTCGTGTAGTGAGAAGGATTTACAAGATTAATATTATGTGCACCTTTTTCAATCAAATCCATGAAAATTTCCTGCAGCCTGCTTATGGTTATCACCTTTCCATAACCTTCCTGACTTATTTCATAGTTCTGACAGAATACACATTTTAAATTACAGCCGCTAAAAAACACCGTTCCAGAGCCGTTGGTGCCGCTGATACAAGGTTCCTCCCACATGTGCAAAAAAGCCTTGGCAACCTTTGGCTGTTCAGATACCCCACAGAAGCCAGTCACATTATTTCTGTCAACTCCGCAATGTCTCGGACAGCAGCTGCAAATCTCACCCATAACATAATTCCCTCCCTTTAGACATGTTTTAACAATTATTGATATTGTATTTACATTCCCTGTAAATAAAAATATAATAAAGCTTGGGAAATCATTAGTCAATATGGTATTTCTGTAAGTCTAGAGTATTCCTTGGGGTTTGGTAAATTATATAATAGTGGAGGATAGTTTATATGCGGCTTTTTCCTGTTGCTTATGCGGAGCGCAAAAGTGTTTTACCTAAGAATATTTTTTTGGCAGTCATTTATATATTGGTTTTATTAATAGCCGCTATAGTTGCGCTTTCCTTTTTTTCTGCATGGAGAATTACCCATCCCATAAAGGTTACTACTCCTCAGATATCCTCCAATATAGCACCTGACTACAAAAATATAAGCTTTACGGTAGGTGAATCCAAAGAAAAGGTAAACGGCTGGTTTTTCCCATACAGTGGTTCCAAAAAAACAGTTCTTATGGTTCATGGCTATGGAAAGAACAGGCTTCAATTTGAGGAACAAACCTTCCCCCTTATTGCAAGTCTGAATAGAGAAGGTTTCAATGTAATGACCTTTGACCTTAGAGGTTCTGGCAACTCATCCGGTTCGATTTCAACCTTTGGTAGGAATGAGACCACTGATGTTTTAGGTGCTATAAAATACCTTAATCAACAGTCCACCGAGCAGATTATTTTAATGGGGTTCTCTACGGGAGCGTCTTCATGTCTGTCCGCACTGACACAGACTCCATATAGAGATAGTATTATTGGTGTAATTGCAGATAGCCCTTACTCAAATATTGATGATTACATTGATTATGTAGTGGAATCGTCCATGTGGCTTCCTGACATCCCCTTTAAACCGGTTGTTGAATTTGCTGTTAAAAAGATTTCAAAGGTTGACAGTTCACTGGACGTAATATCAAAAGTGCCTTCTATTATTCCAACTCCTGTACTTTTGATTGATGGGGCACAGGACACTCCCAGTGCCTCTGATAATACAAAGCTGATTTATGAGATGTATAAAAGAAAAAGTCCCGTACAGGCACACTATTGGAATTCAGGTTCAGCTACTTATGGTGAAAGCTATTTGTCTGCACAGGATAAGTATATAGGCCAGGTAGTTGAATTTTCAAATGAATGTGTTGAGGAAACTGATAAAGCAGTTAAGAAATAATGTAAAAAAAGTGCAATTGTTAAACCATTTTATTGTGATTTAACAACTGCACTTTTTATTTAAAAGTCTAGTAACCTAACCGGATTATTCTGCATATTCCTTGACTTCAAAGCTTGCTATCTTGTCATATGGAATGTATTCTCTTATTGCCGCAAAGGGCTCGTTGGTATTTATTTTGTTGAATATGTAATATGCTAGTCCATTCCCTTTAGATCTACCATCATACCAAGTTAAAAAGTCATTAAGTTGCGTAGATGTTAAATTATACTCTTTCATCTGTCCTGTAATCATTGTTATATCAAGAATTGTATTGTTTCCTGTATCAACTGGCATTTCAGTATTATACTCTTCTACCGAGTTAAGGTAGCCAGTATCATTATATCCGCCTATAGCATATATTCTCCCTCCCAATTCGGCTAATTGATGAAAACGTCTCGAAGTATTCATTGGTGCCTTGGTTAGCCAGGTATTTGTTGCAGGATCGTATTCATCAACTGAATTAACATAACTACCATTATATCCGCCTATAGCATATATTTTTTCTCCTACTACCGCTACTTGTACATATAGCTTAGCAGTAGGCAATTTTGCTTTGCTCAGCCAGGTATTTGTTGCAGGATCGTATCCATCTACCGAATTAAGGTAGCTAGTACCACTATACCCGCCTACAGCATATATTTTTTCTCCTACTACCGCTACTGGATAATATAATCTAGCAGTAGGCATTGTTGCTTTGGTTGTCCATATATTTGTTTCAGGATTATATTCTTCTATTGTTTTTAGTATGCTAGGATTTTCTCCTCCTATAGCATATATTTTGTCGTTTACTACGGCTGTCTGGAGCAAACGTCTCCCAGTAGTCATTGGCGCCTTGGTTGTCCATATATTTGTTGTAGGATCATATTCTTCCAGCGAATTTAGATAATTACCATCATCATATCCACCTAATGCATATATTTTCCCGCCTATTACCGCCACTTGAAAATCATCTCTCGGTGTGGACATTGGTGCTTTACTCGTCCAAGTATTTGTTGAGGGATCGTATTCCTCCACTGAATTAAGGTAACCCTCATCATTATATCCACCTATGACATATATTTTTCCTTCTAATACCGCTACCTGATGATTAGCTCTTGCAGTAGGCATTGATGCTTTGGTAATCCATTTATTTGTGGTAGGATCATATTCTTCAACTGAATTAAGATAACTGTCATTACGTCCGCCTAAGGTATATATTTTTCCTTCTACTACTGCTATTTGATGATTAGCTCTTGCCGTGTTCATAGATGCCTTTGTAGTCCAGGTATTCGCATCTGTCGCAAATACCATACTGCTTGAAACTACAAAAACTAGCATAAATACCATTGCACTAAAAATCTTTAACTTGTTCTTTAATTTCATTTGTACTACCATCCTTTCATTCTTCTGTATATTTCTGTATTATTATACATTAATATCCATAAAATGTGTAGACTTGTAATTTATGTTAACAAAGTGTATAATTAAAAATTTATTCCATTATATGTAAAAAGTACACCCATCAAAAATGAGGGTGTACTAAATTTTAAGTATTACTTTATTTTTTTGTGTCAAAATAATATGACTGATGGGGTAATTTGCCCCCAATATTATAGCCGTTGTTTGCCACTTTACCTTGTTTTACCTGCCTTATCTGTCCTCCCAGATTGTCCAGGACACCTCTGGCTTTCATGTTATTTTCATTTTCAGCAATTTGTATCTCTTTTATTGTATCAAATATTGTCTTGATAGTCTGTTGTAGTCCGACAGCTTCATGATACTTAGATATGCTTACTTCTTCCATACTCTCTATTCCAAGAATGGATTTGAGCCTAGAATAATATACCTCAAATGCGTCATCCAACTCGTTAATTTCGTCTATTAGTTTTTGCTTGATGTCAATTAAATTTTGCAATTCATTTATACTGTCTTCGGTTATTACTTCAGACTGCTTTTTTGTAAGAACTAAAATCTTTTTCATATTATCTGACTTTTTCAAGGAAAGTTCAGTAAGTTTTTGAATATATTGTTCAGGTGTCATTATTACTCCTCCAAAGCCTCTTAATTAATAAATACACCTCGCACTAAATTACTTATTGTGTGCGAGGTGTTTTATAATTCAATACTTACCTTGCAATCTGATCCGTAGATGGAACATGCCGTTTAGCAAGCTTCATAGCCTGGGTCCATGTATCTCTGAGATCTTTTGCCATTCCCAGTACTTCTTCCAGAATGTCTTTATCCTTTTTTATATTTGCCTGAATTAGTCTTCTGTACATATAATCATATATGTTATCCAGATGTTTGGATACTTCGTATTTCATATCCAAAGTCACCTGAAATTCTCTGACTATATCCTGTGCACGAATAATTGAGTTATTAGCTCTTTCAATGTTCTTCCCGTCGATAGCACTTTGCGCCAGCATAATAAATTTAACTAAACCATTATACAGCATCAGAGTCAGTTCCTCTGGAGTAGCTGTGTATACCGAATTTTCTTTATATTGATTATAACCGTTGTTTACCATCATTAGCAACCTCCTGCTGTTCTCTAGTCTCTATTTATTGTCCGGAACTGAATTGGGATGCAAGCCAGTTAGATTGTGAACTCATCTGGCTTAGCATTTTCTCCATGTTTGCATACTTTGCATATAGTGTATTTTCCTTGGAAGTAAGTTTTTCATTTAAATCATCTATTGTTTTATCAAATCCCAAAATCTCCTTTATTAAGGAGTTGGTGTATTCTGATGCATCGCCAACCTGACCGGCTTTCATTATCAATGTTCCAAGATTGCTCTTGGCATCAGGAGTAGTCCTGATTGCATCCTGTATTATATCAGAGAACCTGTCTGCAAGCCCGGATTCATTATATCTTTCCTTTTTGATTGCAGAATCACCGGAAGCCTTATAATATGACTTATCAGAAGCCGCGGTAAAAAGATTTGTGACCTCCTCTGGATTATTGGCCAGTGCTTCCTTCAACTTTGATTCATCTATTACAAGTTTACCTTTTTGACGATAATCTTTTGAAGTAGTTATACCTATAGAATATAAACTTAAGCCCACACCCTCTACTGAGTCATATAAAGCAGATCTTAATCTGTCCAACGTATTCTGTATATCAGAATTCCCGTTAAGTAATCCTGTTTTGGCTTTGGCTTCCCATTTTTCTATCTGATCGGTTGTCATTGTGGCCTTTTGAGTCTCAGTTAAAGGCAAATAACCACGATCTTTTTTCTCACTTACCTTTGAGTTTAGCTTATCAATTAAGGCATTATATTGATCCACAAAACTTTTAATAGTATTAAAGGTTTTACTTGTATCGCTTGAAACGGTTACTTTTATTGGATCTGCACCAGCCGGCAAATCCTTGGATATATTAAATGTAAGTCCTGCATAAGTAAATGAATTATTGGGCCTTACTATAGTCATAGAGGTTCCGTCCTCACCTGTAACCGTCACACTTGCATCACTTCCGACAGCACCCGTACCGGCTATTCCCAGTGATGACATGAACCCTCCTGCAGTATCAACTATATCAAGCTTGGAGGTAGCACCAGTATCCTTAGCCTGTATTTTAAAGCTATTTGTAGTAGCATCATAACTCATGGTTGCATTAGCAGTAGTGTCCATATTTACTTTTCTCATTATATCATTTATTGACGTAGTAGTCGGGTCAAAAGAAAAGGTGGACGTTCCCTTAGAACTTGTTATTGAAAATTCTATATTTTTTGAAAAAGTACCATCTGCATTTTTTATTGATGTACCGTCGGAATTTTTAAATGGGTCAATTGTAAAGCCTGCACCTATACTTGAAATCGTTGCTTTTAAATCAACCTTATTTGAAGTATTGGAACTATCAATCTGAAGTATTGCATTAGTTGCTCCATTAACTGTATATCCTATTGAAGAATTCACACCCACGTCGGATTTAAGTACAACTTTTCCACTACTTATATCCGCTGTTACGCCTGAACCGGCTCCGAACGCAGCATCAATTCCATTCTGAATGGCAGCTTTTAAGTCATCTGCAGTTGTAAAAGTTGAGTTTCCTGCCAATGGCTGTACGGTAACAGTTTTTGTAATATTACCAATAGTGAGGTCAAATTGATTATTACCCCCATTTAATTCAAAAGGTGTAGTACCGGATGGTACTGCGCTAAATAATTTTCCTGCTCCTTCATTATTCACAGTACCTATAATAAATGTATCTGTGTTTCTAAGGGTAGTAAATTTAAGTCTACCACCGTCATTTTCGACTTTTATTTTACCATTGCCTAAAGAATCAGTTCCAAATGCATTGTTTAATTTACTTTGGAGTTGAGAAACCAAATCATCTATACTGGAAATTTGACCGGAGTCATTGTCCAATGTTATATCTACTGTTTTACCATTAAGGGTCATCCTAAATATATTATTATAGCTAGAACTTTTCATTGTATCTAAATCTGCCTGAGAAATCACACCTGTCTCAACAGTATTAGTTACATTCGCCCCAGTCGATATACGAGCATTGGTAGCTGCAACAATATTTGATAATGAATATACCCCAGCTTTAGCCCCGCCTCCCGCAGTTACACTAACGACATCAGAAGAACTTCCTGCAGCCAATGCAGCGGTATAACCAGAGAATGTAGATGCCAATTTCAAGTTAGTGGTTGAAGTAACAGTGTCTAAAAATTGATTATAAAAGCTCTGCAGTGACGATGAAACATCTCTATAGGCATCAATCATCCACATATTCAACTCTCTGCTCTGCTTTACCTTATCAATTCTCGCTTGCTCCCTTGAAAGTGCAGCCTTTACCAAAGCATCAGTATCAAAACCTGATATCATTCCGGTTAGTCTTGAGTAATTCGTAGTACCCTGCATTCCACTTGTATTTGAGGAACTGTTAACATTCATATCTCTACCTTCTTTCGTCAACTAATATGCCGGCCATCTCACATATTTTTGCTACCATATCCAAAACCTTTTCGTTAGGAATCTCACGAATCAGTTCATTTGTATCTGAATCAAATACCTTTACAACTATTTCATTTGTCTTTTCATGAATAGAAAATTCAAACCTTCTATTTCCTCCGGAAATAGCTTTATTTGCTTTTTGTATCGCTTCGATAACTACTCTCTCAGAGACAGGCATGTTGTCTTTATCATAATCGTTGATTTGGGATATTGACTTTGTGGTTGTCAACACCCGATCCGGTTTGCCTATTTTACTTATAATTTTTTGAATATCTGCGTTATTGCCTTTTGAACTGATACTATTACTCATTAATTCACTGCTATCTATTTTCATACCTGCACCTCCAAAACTCTTCTGTTAATTCTATCGGAAAAAACCTCTCATGTATTTAGCAGTTTTTGGAGTTAGCTATATTTTTCTATTTAAATATCAATTTTTTATCATAATAGCCATATAAGCCAGAGTATTGTAATTCTTCTCAATTAATTGCTTTTCAATATCTTTGAGAAAAACGGTATTATGATCTACAATTTTAGTAAATGTGGATATAAGTTTTATTACCATCTCTTCGCTAAGTCCCTTATTATACCCCGCCATTCCAATTAGATGAACCTTTATAATCGCATAGTGTAATACAAACATTACATATGCATCAAAAATTGAACCGTCTGTAAACGGAAATAATCTTTCAAACACATAATTGACAAGATAATTTTCCAATATATATTCATGGTTATCCATATAGGGTTTGTAATATTCTTGAAACGCCTTCTGGTAGTTATTTGAAATATCTTCCTTAGTTGCTTCTTGAGTATAATTAACGCCTTTTAGGAAATGTTCGTAACATTCCATATATATTTTATTTAGAACTCCTCTGTTCACACGAATATCAATAATATCCTTAATAAGCTGCAATTGTACTGTACAATCAGTCGGTATAGAATCAAGAACCCCTTTGAATGTCCCTTCTTCTATCATCTTATTATAGGATTGTATTACATTGGGTATATCATTTATATTATTCTCATTCACACATTTGTTTAGTTTTTCTATAAATAGGCCTACAATAATAAGCCTTTCCCATAAAAGATATTTTCTGTTTTGTAAAATATCTATGGTAAATATCCTTATCTCCCAAAAATATCTCTGAGGTCGATTTACTAACTGTTTATCCTGTGTGTTCAATACAAAGGTTCCCATTAGACCTGAATTTGCAACATCTTCATATTCATCAAACTCCATGATTTCAGGATTCAAGAGGGCCAATCGCGCCGCTGCAGGGCAGGACAAAGAGGTAACCATTTCGATTGTGTTGTCCACCCTATTTGCAGATCTAGGGTAAGTTGTACAAACTTTTGACAGGTAGCCTTCACCATATTCAAGTTGTATCCTGCACAGCATTTTATCACTCAGAAATGGACACCTGCCATCTTCACCGATCATTTTAACCTTTGCATATTCCATAAGGTCTCCACCATTATTTCTTTCACGAGTTACATACTTATCTAATAGAGGCCTTAATTCACTATTTTGGACACATCTATACTTTTTATAGGTTTCCTTGTCAATATTAACCTTCCAGCCTACACAGCAAGAATCCTCACATTCAGAGCCGATACATCTAAATTTTTTGAAATACTGCGGAGTGAGAAATACTTTCTTTTTTTCTGTCATATATACCCCCATAAGCACAAAGCAATTCCAAATAAATGTAAAAATAAAGAGCCAGAGGTATATATCCCCCGGCTCTTCGTCAGTTGCAGAAAATTTATTACCTGAGTAATTGAAGAACACCCTGTGGCTGCTGATTTGCTTGTGCAAGCATTGACTGAGCTGCCTGTGACAGAATATTCTGCTTTGTAAATTCCATCATTTCCTTAGCCATATCTACGTCACGGATACGTGATTCAGAAGCTGACAGGTTCTCGGAATAAGTATCCAGATTGTTTATATTGTATTCCAATCTGTTCTGGTTTGCACCATAGTAAGAACGAATCTTACTTACTGCATTGATCTGAGTTTCAACAGTACCTAATGCAGTTGTTGCACCTGCTTGAGTTGAAAGGTTATAACCCTTCACTGCAGTTTCAACAGCAGAAAGATCTGTACTTGCACTAGCAATTGTCAGAGTCTGTGATGATTCCTGTCCAACCTGTAATTGGACATCTGCTGAACCATCAAGAAGAGCAATACCATTGAACTTTGTATTAGTCTTTATATCAGTAACCTGATTTGCAAGCTCTGTTACTTCTTCCTGAATTCTAGCTAAGTCATTTGTTGCATCATATGTTCCGTTTGCAGCCTGAACAGCAAGTTCCTTAACACGAACAAGTATGTTACTAACTGTAGCCAGTGCACCTTCACCAGTTTGTATCAAAGAGATACCATCCTGTGAGTTTCTGGATGCCTGATCAAGACCTCTGATCTGACCTCTCATTTTTTCACTGATTGCCAATCCAGCAGCATCATCACCAGCACGGTTGATACGAAGACCTGATGATAACTTTTCTAATGATTTGCTAGTTGCACCTGTGTTGTTTGTCAACTGACGGTAAGTGTTCATTGCAGCAATATTGTGATTAATTCTCATAATATAAATCCTCCATGATTTTTTATATTTCCGGGAGTCCTTTCCCGAATGGTATGCAGGCCTGCCCTCCGCCTATCCGGCCGGTATATAGCGTATGACCTTCCTGCTTAATTAATATATCGTACTTTTTTAAAAATACTTTATAGTTAAAAACAAAAAACTTTAAACTTTTTTGTTCTTTTTACTACTTTTTAAATATGGAATCAAGTTCCACAACATCTGTATTGGCGGCCTTTTTATTTTCTTCCTGTATTTCAAGGTACAATTCCTTACGGTATATGGATACATTTTTAGGTGCCTTTAAACCGATTTTAACCTGATCACCCTGTATCTCAATGATTGTAAGTTCAATATCATTTCCTATCATTAGTGACTGGTCTTTTTTTCTTGATAATACCAGCATGCTACACCTCCTGTTTCTGGAGCTCATCCATTATATAATGTCTAACAGTATACTCATCTGTGTCCAATATTACCTGTGCGGCTTTTCTGTTATTTGTATTTATTATCACAGGAGCTTTAAGGTTCATACTTATTTTTTTTAAATCCTCTGGAACTACCACAATTGCGAATACATTGACCTGTGAGGGGTCTTCTATTTCCAATGCCTTAACATATTCATCATTTAATACAAAATCATAGTCTTTCTTTATGGCAAAAGGGTCAACCACTGCAAAGGCAAGTTCCGGCTTTTCTATGGCCTGAATCCAGCTAAATGGCGAGTCAGAATCCTGATTTCTGATAATCCCATACCTGTGTATATCCTCAAATCCAACAATACCTTCATTAAATTCAATTATATCCTCATCTTTTATATCAATTTCACCAAAATGTGTTGTTTTTACAAGCATATTTACTCCTCCAAATTCATTTTTCTTTTTTAGCTTATTATACCTCTCAGACGAGCTTTTGTGGTAAGTAAAAAGGCAATAATGCCTAAATATAACTATCTACATTATTGCCTGTATATTTAATTTCTATAGAGCCGTATGATTCTACTCTTGTATTAACTTTTCCGGGAATATAATTGAAATCTGCCTGAGCTGGAATGTATGTCCCTGTTACCCCATTTCTCATCCCGATATCATTAATTGGTTCCGGGTCAAATTCCACAGTGCCACCCACAGCGTCTATTTTTGGCCTGGACATAGGAACTGTGACCATACCAAATTCATGGGTAGTAACGGAATTCCTTTGAGCAATATCAATCATTATGTTTGCCTTATTCCCTATTTTAGCCATGGCATCTCCGTCCTGTGATAGCCTGGCAATATATTCCATGACATGTCGGTATGCATAATCTGACTGCTCTTTGAGCAAATCATAGTTATTTTTCAGCCCTTCTTCAGCAAAACATTCATATTGGTCAATCAAAACTCTTGGCAGCTCAGTCTTAATATTAACTACCGGCGGCTT
The DNA here is from genome assembly GCA_023412275.1 of Bacillota bacterium. Classification (GTDB taxonomy): domain Bacteria; phylum Bacillota; class Clostridia; order Acetivibrionales; family DSM-1351; genus Ruminiclostridium. Next base: position 4,530 of record JAEYNY010000111.1, on the reverse strand, counting down.
TTGTTTCAACTCCAACCTTGCCATCATACTTTTACGTTCAATTTTGCAATCAACAGTCTCAATAGAGATTCTTGCGGGTGTCGTTTGGATAGAAAGTCCCATACATCTCACATCCTTATATCACACTCTTTTAAATTACCTTAGAAAATCCACCAGTGTTTGTTGTATTATTCTAGCTCCTCCAGCCAATGAAGCCTGGTATACATTTTCTTCCATTTTGAGATTCATTATTGTCTCTGCTGGGTCTGCATCCTCATTCTTGCTCATCAGATCTGTCATATTAACCAGATCATTACTCATTCTATCTGCTGATAAATCAATTCTATTCTGTCTTGCACCAATATCTGCCCTGACTCTTAAAAGATTATCAATCTGTACATCAAACTGATCCAGTTGACTTCTTACACCTGAATTGTTGCCTGATTCCAAATCGGTTATAACGCCGGAGAAAAGCGCCATCATTGCAGGTTCGGCCCCATTAACTGCATCTGCCCCACTATTAAAAACATCTCCTCCGGTAACATTTATATCAATATTGTCACCTGCACCAATTTCAAACTGAATTTTTTCCGTTGCTGTAGCGACATCAATTTTAAATTTTCCAAAATCAGCGCTAGCTTCATCATCGTTGATTAAATTTTGATCTGTTTTAAATCCCGAAAACATATATCTTCCACTGTACGTTGTGTTAGCAATATGCACAAGCTGAACTTTTAATTGTTTCATTTCCTGTCCTATATCGCTTGTCTCCGTTACTGAATTGGTTCCGTTTGCAGCTTGAGTAGAAAGTTCCTTAGCACGTTTTAGTATATCCCCTATTTGAGCCAGAGCGGCATCTGTAGCATCTACCCAGGATTGTGCATCCCCTAGATTTTTCTGGTACTGCTCTATTTTTGAGACATCTGTTCTCAGCTTTAACGCTCTTGCGGCAACAATAGGATCATCTGAAGGGAGCTGAATTTTCTTACCGGTATTTAATTGATTCTGGTACTTACTCATACGGCCTTCGTTATTTCCTAGAGCCGTTAACATATTTGAAATCAGCATGTTGTTAGTTATTCTCATTTTTAGCCCACTCCTAACTTGTTAATAAGTGTATCGTATATTTCACCCATAGTTACTATCATTCTGGCTGCCGCATTGTATGACTGCTGGAACTTCACCATATTTGTCATTTCTTCGTTTAAGTTTACCCCGGATACTGACATTCTTCTGTTATCTACCTGCTTTACCATGGTCTCCTGAGTTTTGGCAAAGGTCTCAGCCTGTTGTGCATCAATACCCATACCTGCTACCATCGACTTCATAAAATCTTCGGGTGCGCCTTCCTTGAAGAGACTCTGGTTTGCTCTAATACCCATTAATTTTTTGAGAATATTTGTATTTCCATTTTGTCCGTTAGTATCAGATGTAGCAATATTATTGGCATTATTTAGTATATCACTGCTGACACTAAAGTTCTTTGCAGTTATTTTTTTATACTGTTCGACAACCTGATTTATATAATCAGGATCTGTTTTTACCACAGTAACTCCCGCTATTAAATCCGCACTGCTTGCAGGCGTATCCCCTACGCCTAACATCGAGAAGAATCTTGTGTCAGTAGGTGCAGGATTAGTATCTGTTAAATCGGAGTCGTAGCCGTAGCCGTCAATGTGTCCTACACCAGTATGGGCATATCCCGAATCTGTTTTTGTATAGCCCTCATTAAATGCTATTGCAAAAGTTTGAACAAATTCATTCAATTTTCTCTGATAGTACGGAACTCCTTTATAAATTGGCGTACCATCTATTCCATCTTTACCGTCTCTTACATCCAGCAATCCACGGAGTTCACCACCGGATATGTTTACGCTGTTGCCGTCCTCCCATTTTATATCATATAGATTTCCTATATCTTCTTCATTAAGTTTCGTAGTTCTCTGGATTACTGTAAGTTTAGTAGCACTGAAATGATCTACCAGTGTTTTGCCACCAAGTGTAATCTGGAAATGTATATCATCCTCACCGTTAGGAAGCTTTCCATAGTTAATTTCTTTGGCCTGTATATTTGCAAGCTTTGAAAGTTGATCAACCAGTAATGTTCTCGAATCCCTTAAATCATTGGCAGTACCGCCTGTGAGCTCATAATTATAAATCTGCTTGTTCAAAAGCTGAATTTGAGAAGCAATTATATTAATCTGATCTACATCAGTTTTAACCTGATCATTTATGTCATTCTGAAACTGCTCAAAATGAGTGGCTGTACTGTTAAAATATTTGGTCAATGTCGTAGCTTTTTGAACAACCAAGGCACGTGCAGCTCCGCTCGAAGGGTCTTTTGACAGTTCCTGTAACGAATCAAAAAAGCCATCCATTATTTTAACAAATCCACTGTCGGATGGTTCGTTAAAAGTAACCTGAATTTCGCCCATAAGCTCAGCTTTCTTGCTCCATTCCCCGTTAGCTACATTTTCGCTCCAATACTTGAAATCCAGATAAGTATCACGGACTCTCTGTACACCGGTTACCTGTGATCCTGTACCGACCATACCTGTTCCATCCATAACTGCCAAAGGATTTGATGCACTTTGTATGGACTGCTGCCTGGAGTATCCGGGTGTTGTTGCATTTGAAAGATTGTGCCCTACAACATCCAGATTTCTTTGTGCTGTGTAAAGTCCGCTTAGTGCTACATTTAAACCAAAAAAGCTTTGCTGCATTTCATTTCACCCATTTCTTATTTTAATATACTTATCTTCCTACCCTACCCATTGATGTAATAATAGTTTCCATCATTGAATCCATTACATTAAGTACTCTTGAAGAAGCATCGTATGCAAACTTATACTTCATCATATTCGACATTTCTTCATCCATAGATACTCCCGAAATTGCATTACGTTGAGCATCAACCGCATTTACTACTGTTGCCTGACTGGTGGCAATCCTATCAGCCTCCATGCCCCCGTTTCCAATTTCAAGAATAAGGTTTCTATAATATTCGTCAATACTTACTTTTCCAGTACTGTTAACCAGTATATCTACGTCTCTCAGGTTAGCAATCTGTCTGGCTACTGTATTATCACCTTTTGCTGTTGTCTTTGACGCTGTTATATTGTTTAATCCGCTATCACTCAACAATTCATCGCTTAACTTAAGGTTTCCCATCTCAATTGGATAGTTACTGTCTAAAGTTTCAAAGAACGCCACACCCGGTTTACCATCCAAAGTCATACCTGACATCTGAAGAGCGTTTATTTCGCTAACCATTCTATTCAACATTGCATTTAACTTAATTTTTACATCAGATATAATATTTAATGATGGAGGTATATTACTCATCGTTGCCACCAGGTCAGTGTTCCAGTTGCCGAACATATCGTTATAACTGGCTGTATCCCCGTCTATGTCAAACAATTTGCCGCCTGTACCTGAAGTAATCACAGACCATCCAACCTCCGGATTACCCCCAGCGTCTATTTTCCCATCAGCAAAGTAGTCCTTGTCAGATACTACACTTACTTTCATTTTCATGCTGTTCAAACTATTTACATATGCATCCGCATCTCCAAGCGCTGTCCCGGAATCACCATCAATACTTTTATTTGTAAATACATAGGTAAATTTATTTGCATCCTGTCTGAAGCCGTTTGTATTATTTAGAGTAGTTAATTGGTTTATAAGATCACCAAAACTACCGTCTGTTACTAAAGTGTCTTCTTCTAATAAATTATCTGCCGTCAAATCGGTTAACATATTATCAATATTACTTTTATCATAGGTTTTTGCATAAATACTGGATGTGCTACCCATGGTTATAAATCTTATATTATAGTCCAGACCGGACTTTTTCAGTTCGTCTATATATGTTGACAAGGTAGATTTTAAGGTACTAAAATCGTTCCCTGCGGATACATCTATTGCAAACGTTATATCCATCTTATTATTCGGGGTTCCATTTTCAGTTTTTCCCTTAATTCCGGGAACCTCTCCCCTGGCTTCCATTAATCCTTTCAAAATTCCACTCTTTACGTTTACCTTTATATCAGTACCTTCAAGTTTGGGGTAGAAAAACTCACCATCTTCTGCATTTGCCTGAACATAAAGATTCTTTGATTGTCCACGGGTAACCAGATAGTACCCACCCAGAGTTACATCCATCTGACCGTCCTGCATCTCATTTACTTCTGCATCACACAGAATTGATAGTCTGTCCAGTAAAAGGTTCCTTTGGTCTCTATAATCGTTAGCCTTGTCTCCGTTTATTTCCTGTGCAGCTATCTGAGTGTTCAGTTTTGCTATCTGACTTGTTATATTATTAACCTCATTAACACGAACCTGAATTTCCGAATTAAGGTCATTTTGTTGTTTATCCAACTGATTCCCTATGTGGTTATAATAATATACCAGTTCCTGTCCTCTCTGCCTTACCATAGCTCTGGCAGTAAGGCTCTCAGGCTCCTTACTCAGTTCCTGCCAAGAATCCCAAAATTTATTCATAACTCCCTGTAGGCCATCACCCATAGGGTCATTCAGAATAGCTTCTAC
>JAEYNY010000106.1 GCA_023412275.1 Bacillota bacterium | reverse complement strand
ATTAATGTATTGATACTGTCAGACTGAAAAAGAACTCCCACCCCATAAGACAGCAGTTCCTGAGTATACTTTATACTGTCCAGAGTATTTCTCGAAAATCTAGAAATCTCTTTTGTAATAATAAAATATGGGGCTATAGAAAAGATACCGGCAAACTTGTAATCGATGAAAATGAAGCTGAGATAGTAAGACTGATATTTGATATGTACGCTACACAAAATATCGGGATAAGAGGAATAAGTGCCAAACTTGATAATATGGGAATAAAAAATAATAAAGGAAATCCGTTTTCTTTTTCTACCATTAAAAGTATACTTACAAATCCCAAATATATGGGATATTATTGCGGAAATAAAACACACAAATTTGATTATAAGCTTCATGATAGAAAGTATCTGGATCAGACAGAATGGGTTATGTATAAAGATGAAGAAACAGTCCCTCCAATTGTATCTGAAGAAATATGGCAAAAGGCTAATTATATATTAAAAGGTAGGAGTGAAAAACAATCGGCAGAAGATAAGACGAGCTATCAAAACAAGTACGCCTACAGCGGAAAAATAATTTGTACAGAGCATAAGGTTCCGTATTACAGAACACTTTATCGTTACAGTTCAGGGAATAAAGAGGTATGGCAATGTAAAAGGTATGTTGAGAAGGGGAAAGAGGGTTGTACATCTCCATCCATATATACGTCTGAGTTGGATATGATAATAAAGAAAGCATATGATGAGATAATAGTTAACCGTTCAGAAATTATACATGAAATGATTACGATGTATTCAGGTCTTGGATCTCAGTCTAAGATAAAAGAAGATATAGCAAAGGTCAAAATGGAGATTGACCAAATACTCAAAATGAAAGACAAGCTTTTGGAGTTAAGTATAAACGGTAGACTGTCTGATGATGAGTTTGAAAGAAGAAACAATCGGTTCAATGAGGAGATTGATAGACTAAGTATAAGGTTAAAGGAACTGGATGAGGACGAATTGAAAAACAAAGAAATAACTTATTCGGTTGAAAATCTACGAAAAGTAATTGCAAAGGAAATTAATTATGACGAGGGACTGGACAATAAATTAATAGAGTCATTATTAGAAAAGATTGAGGTAGCTAAGACAGACAAGAAAAACGAAATAGATTTGAAAGTATACTTTAAAGTTTTGACAAAACCCTTTGATTATAAGATATTGCGGGAACGAAAGAATACTTCTGTTTGTTCCTTACAATACATATGATAAGGGCAGATATTGAAACAGAAATAGCACCTTTGGTTGGAACCGAAAAGCAATCTGAAGAGTTGGTTTCATATTTACTAAAAGAATTTGAAAATGATACCGGCAGGTTGTGGGAGTCAAACATATTCGGAAAGTCTTTACATGAACTCGTAAATGAGGGATTGCAGAACAAGCTTTTCAGAATGCCGGAGGATGCACAGCTCAAACTTCAGGAGACCTTGCAGAAAATAATAAATGAGGGCAGCGGCGGATTGATATGTATTATACTGTAGCTCACATTAAACATAAATAACAAAAAAAGATGATTCAATATAAAGAATCATCTTTTTTGGCGTATTAACATTTATACAAGCATGTTAAATAAGACTCTGCCTGTTAATATATTTTCCTAACGGTTTATAAAGAGCACACAAAATAACGGATGATATTATAAACTCCGGCAACATGTACTGACCGTTATAAATAAGAGAATAAAGGTAAATGTTCATTCCCTCGGGAGCATATGTATACCATAGAATAATCCCGGAAAGAAAGTGAAACGCAAATCTGCCCAGCATTGCCAAAGCAGTACTTGAAATTATAGCAAATAAATTCTTTTTAAATATTCCGGCAAGGCCAAGGCAGCCGAAAGCAAAAATATAGTCAAGAAATATACCCAGGGGATGATAAGAAAAATGTGTTCCAAGTGCAAACTGTAGAAAACCGTAAACAAGTCCCACAAGAATACCGCGCTTTGTACCCCAACGAATTGCAAAAATAATTATCGGCACCATACTACCCAACGTTATAGAGCCTCCGTAGGGCATTTCATATTTTATAAAACTTAGAATTTGTGCTAGAGCAATTAAAACTCCTGCCTCCACCAATATCCTGGTAGACATTTTTTCCATAATAGTATCCCATTCCTTTCCCCAACGAAAAATAAAAAATGCCATACCTGATAGAATGCGCAGAGTATGACAAAATAAAATTTCCTACGCTGGCATTACCCAGATCAGGTACATGGGTTTTAAGTAAAACATACTTATCTCAGCCGGATTATTTTCCAGCTCCCCTTTAATATTCAATTTTTTAACCACAGTGATTATAGCAGATAGTGAAACAACTATCAACCTTTTAATTTACCCAGTAAGGTTTTTATAAAATATTGGCAAACATCGAACAAATGTTTGCATTTGTCTTATGATTTGATATAATAATAAAAGCGGTAAAAGCGTTCAGGATATAATTAACGAAACAGTTAAAATATAACATTTATGAAAAAGGTGTTTTAAATGATAAGGGATAATATTTTTATAAAAGGTGCACGTGAGCATAATTTAAAAAATGTAGATGTTGAGATACCAAGAGATAAATTTGTTGTTATAACGGGATTGAGCGGTTCGGGTAAGTCTTCTCTTGCTTTTGATACGATTTATGCTGAGGGTCAGAGACGGTATGTTGAATCACTGTCATCCTACGCAAGGCAGTTTCTTGGTCAGATGGACAAGCCGGACGTAGACTATATTGACGGTTTGTCTCCGGCAATATCAATCGATCAGAAGACAACCAGCAGAAACCCCAGATCTACAGTAGGAACTGTAACCGAAATACATGATTACCTCAGACTGTTGTACTCAAGGATAGGAATTCCCCATTGCCCTAAGTGTGGCAAAGAGATTGCACAGCAAACTGTTGACCAGATGGTAGATCAGATAATATCTTTTGAAGAAGGAACCAGAATACAGTTGCTTGCTCCTGTGGTAAGAGGAAGAAAAGGGGAATACCATAAGCTTATAGAGGATGCTAAAAAAGATGGTTTTGTGAGGCTGCGTGTAGACGGGCAAATAGTAGATATAAATGACGAGATTAAATTAGATAAAAACAAAAAGCATAATATTGAGATAGTTGTTGACAGACTTGTAATCCGTGGAGATATACAGAAAAGACTTGTTGATTCATTGGAAACAGTGCTTCGCTTAAGCGGTGGTACAGTTATTGTGGATGTTATCGGTAAGGAAGAAATACTGTACAGTCAGAACTTTGCATGCAGTGATTGCGGAATCAGTATAGAAGAACTTGTACCAAGGATGTTTTCATTTAACAATCCATTTGGAGCATGCCAGACATGTACAGGATTAGGGAATCTTCTAAAGGTAGACCCTGAGCTTGTTATACCTGATAGATCCCTTTCACTTACAAATGGTGCAATTAATGTTACAGGTTGGAATATTGAAAGTGAGGATGCATATACCAGGATGATATTCAACGCTCTGGCAAAGCATTATAAATTTGATTTGGATACGCCATTTAATAAACTTCCCGGAGAAGTAGTGGATATAGTACTTTACGGGACAAAAGGCGAAAAAATAAAAGTAGATTACGAAAGAGAATATGGTAAGGGATCTTATATGGCGGCATTCGAAGGAATTATCAATTCCATTGAACGACGTTACCATGAAACTCAGTCAGAAAGCATGAAGCAGTATTATGAACAGTACATGAGCAATAACCCGTGTCCGGATTGTAAAGGCGCAAGATTAAAACCCGAAAGTCTTGCGGTTACAGTGGGAGGTAAAAATATTCACGAAGTATCTTCTATGTCTGTGGCTGATACGAAAGAATTTTTTGACAACATTGAGCTAAGTGAAAGAGATAAGATGATAGCAAACCAGATCTTGAAAGAGATTGCTGCCAGAATAGGCTTCCTTGTTGACGTTGGTCTGGACTATCTTACCCTCTCAAGAGCTGCCGGAACTTTATCCGGAGGAGAGGCACAGAGAATAAGACTGGCTACTCAAATCGGTTCTGGCCTGATGGGAGTACTTTATATTCTGGATGAGCCCAGTATCGGACTACATCAAAGAGATAATGAAAAGTTGCTTAAAACCTTAAACAGACTCAGAAACCTTGGAAATACGCTAATTGTTGTAGAACATGACGAAGATACCATGCATGCAGCGGATCATATCATAGATATGGGCCCAGGAGCAGGAATCCACGGCGGACATGTAGTTGCCGAGGGAACATTGGATGAAATACTAAAATGTGAGGATTCCCTAACAGGACAGTATCTTAGCGGACGAAAGAAGATAGAAGTTCCCCAATCCAGAAGAAAACCAAATGGAAAATGGATTGAAATTGTTGGAGCAAAGCAGAATAACTTAAAAAACATCAATGCCAAGATTCCACTTGGGGTATTGACTTCGGTTACAGGTGTTTCGGGGTCCGGAAAAAGTACGTTGATTAACGAAATACTGTATAACAGCCTTGCTAGCCAGTTATACAGAGCAAAAGCCAAACCGGGCAATCATGAAAAAATAAAAGGTTTAAACAATATTGATAAGGTTATAAATATTGACCAATCACCAATCGGAAGAACTCCAAGATCGAACCCGGCAACATATACAGGAGTATTTGATCTTATAAGGGATGTTTATGCTTCAACCAATGAAGCGAAGATGAGGGGATATAAAAACGGACGATTTAGCTTTAATATAAAAGGCGGTAGGTGTGAAGCCTGCAGTGGAGACGGAATAATAAAAATTGAAATGCATTTTCTTCCTGACGTATATGTTCCTTGTGAAGTTTGTAAGGGAAAGAGGTATAACAGGGAGACCCTGGAGGTTAAGTACAAAGGTAAAAGTATTTCAGATGTGCTTAACTTGACTATAGAAGATGCTCTGGAATTCTTCAAGAATATCCCCAAAATACAGAGAAAATTGCAAACATTGTATGATGTTGGATTGGGATATGTGAAGGTTGGTCAGCCTTCTACGACTTTGTCGGGAGGTGAAGCTCAGAGAGTAAAGCTTGCTACCGAGTTATCCAAAAGAAGCACTGGAAATACGCTGTATATATTGGATGAGCCTACAACCGGACTTCATGTAGCTGATGTTCACAGATTAATAGATATTCTTCATAGGCTAGTAGATACAGGTAATTCAATAGTAGTTATTGAACACAACCTTGACGTTATAAAAACTTCTGACTATATAATTGATCTTGGCCCTGAAGGTGGCAACAAAGGAGGTACTATTATTGCAAAGGGTACTCCTGAAGAAGTTGCAAAAGTAAAAGAATCATATACAGGGCAATATCTTAGTAAAATTTTAGAAAGTAAGTAATTTCAGTTTTAATAAGTATTTCCAGAAGATAAGTATTTTGCCGTACTTATCTATGGAAATATTTTTTTTATTGCCTAAAAGTACAAGCTTGTTTATCAAAAATAATATAATAAAATATGTAAAATAAAAAATTACATTATCTATAGAACTGTAGTAAATACTAAGAAGGTTTGTTAATTCTGTGTTAACTTTGTTGTAAAAAAATTTACATTGCTATATAATTAAATAGTAAAAATGTTATATTTTGTCGAAAGAAGGTAACTTATAAATGTTTAGAATTACACCTAAGGAAGAGAAATTTTTTGACTATTTTATTGAGACATGTGAGATTATTTGCAAAGCAGCATCACTTCTTGAAGATTTAACTACAAACTATGTTAATGTTAATGAAAAGATCTCAAATATAGAAGGAACTGAGCATGCATGTGATAGCAATGTCCATAAGATTCTAAATGAGCTTAACCAATCTTTTATTACCCCGATTGACCGTGAAGATATTTTCACAATAGCAAAAGAACTGGATAACATTACAGATGATATTGAAACTGCTGCACACAGATTTAGCATGTATAATGTTAAGTCAGTAAAACCCGAAGCTGTTACAATGACAAAGTTGATTGTCAGAGCCACAAGTGAATTGAAAAATGTAATGGTTGAAATGAAAAATATGAAGAAGAGCAAACAGCTCCAGAATAAAATAATTGAAGTAAACAATGTTGAGGATGAAGCTGATACTATTTTCAGAGATGCAATGGCAAATCTGTTTATAACTGAGCATGACGCAGTTGAAGTTATAAAGTGGAAAGAAATATTTGAACTTCTTGAAAATACCATAGATGCTTGTGAGGACGTTGCGAATATAGTAGAAGGGGTTGTTATGAAAAATGCTTAGTGTTTCTTTAGTATTAGTTGTTGTACTGGCACTAGGATTTGATTTTATAAACGGATTCCACGATACCGCGAATTCTATCGCTACTGCAGTTTCAACAAGAGTTTTGTCCCCGCGTAAGGCCATTTTAATGTCTGCAGTACTTAATTTTGTAGGTGCATTAACGAGTAGTAAGGTAGCTCATACTATTACAAACGGTCTGGTTGATAGCGACATGATCAAGGTACAATATGTAATTATCGCTACCTTAATAGCTTCAATTATATGGGATTTGATTACATGGTATTTTGGTATACCAAGTAGTTCATCACATGCATTGATAGGTGCTCTTGTTGGTTCATCAATAGCTTACTCAGGTGGGTTAAGCATAGTAAAATGGAAAGGCGTACTGGACAAGGTTGTTATACCTTTAGTTACTTCTCCAATAATAGGTTTTGCAATTGGTTTTGTGTTTATGTCATTTTTATACAAAATACTTCGTCCTTTCTCTCAAAGGTTCGTAAATAAATGGTTTTCTAAATTACAAATACTTTCAGCAGCATTTATGGCATATTCTCACGGAAATAATGATGCTCAAAAGTCTATGGGAATAATAACACTGGCATTAATAGGTGCAAATTTAAATAATGGACATACAGGAGTTCAGCCTTGGGTTATGATTGCATGTGCTGTTTCAATGGCACTTGGTACATCAATAGGCGGATGGAAAATTATTAAAACAATTGGTGTTAATATGATCAGGCTTCAGCCAATTGGAGGTTTTGCAGCAGAAACAGGCGCAGCAATCGTTATTGAAACAATGACACATTTCGGTGCACCTGTAAGTACAACACATGTTATATCAACATCAATAATGGGTGTTGGAGCTTCAAAAAGGTTATCCGCTGTAAAGTGGGCACTGGCAAGAAATATAGTATATGCTTGGATATTTACGATTCCTGTATCAGCAATAATTGGAGCATTTATAACAACTATATTTAAATTTTTCGCTTAATAATCATTAAAGACGTACTTATATCTGAATAGGATTGGTTAAAATAATACATTAATAAACCTGAGTTAGAGTCGTATAGATTAGATATTAGGACTATAATTCAGGTTTATTCGTCTTTTAGAATATGAACTACTTATATAAGATAAAAATCAAAAAAATAAAAGTAAATCGGTTAGACCTCGAAATGTACTTGTGTTATACTAGTAAAAACTAATATAGATAAAAAAGTAGTTTAAATAATAAATTTTTGGACATTTATGGAAATAATATAGTATATATATTGTAAGGAATATACTGGAATTAAAAGAAGAGGTGATTAAATGATAAAATGTTCCATTTGTAATAAAAATATTGCAGTTGTGTTTGTAACAAAAATTATAGACGGGAAGCAGATTCAGGAAGGCTTGTGTGTAAGCTGCGCAAAGAAACAGAATTTACAGCCAATAGATCAATTACTGTCACAAACCGGTATGACAGAATATGAGCTTGATAATATAAGCAAACAAGTAGGAGACATGCTTGAAGAGATGGACGGGTCTGAAATAATGGAAGCAATGCAGGTTGACCCTGAAAACATTAATCAGGCAAATCCTTTTTTTAGTATATTGAATAAGGCATTTCCAAAGGCAAATGATAATGATATTGAAGCAAATAATACAAAAAACCTTCAACCCATAGGCCAGGATAAAGACGGGGAAGATAAGGATAAAAATTCTACTAAAACGAAAGCTCAGGATAAAAAGACAGCTAAAAAGAAAAAATATCTTGAAATGTACGGAACGAATCTTATCGACAAGGCAAAAGAAGGAAGTATTGACAAGATTATAGGCAGAACACGTGAAATTGAAAGAGTTATTCAGATTTTAAACAGAAGGACTAAAAACAATCCTGTTCTAATAGGAGAACCCGGTGTAGGTAAAACTGCTATTGCAGAAGGACTTGCTTTAAGGATTGCTGAAAAAACAGTTCCTATAAAAATACAGAATTCTGAAGTTTATCTTTTGGATATGACCAGTGTAGTTGCGGGAACACAGTTCAGAGGACAGTTTGAAAGCAGAATGAAGGGAATAATTGAAGAGGCTAAATCATTCGGAAATATAATTCTTGTAATCGATGAACTTCATAATATAATGGGTGCCGGCGAGGCTGAAGGTGCAATGAATGCCGCGAACATTTTAAAGCCTGCATTATCCAGAGGGGAAATTCAGGTAATTGGAGCTACAACGCTGAATGAATACAGAAAGCACATAGAAAAAGATACTGCTTTGGAGAGAAGATTCCAACCTATTATTGTTGATGAACCGTCCATTGAGGAAAGTATAGAAATTTTACAAGGTATTAAACACTACTATGAGCAATATCACAGAGTTAAAATAAGTGATGAGATAGTAAAGGCTGCAGTAAATTATTCTGAAAGGTACATTACCGACAGACTTTTGCCTGACAAAGCCATAGATGTAATAGATGAAGCCGGCTCCAGAGCTAACTTGAGAAATACAAAACTGGCTGAGCTTGAGTCATACAAGGAAGAACTGAAAAGGGTTCAGGAGGAGAAAGAATTTGCTGTTTCAGCAGATTCAATAGAAGACTATCAGAAGGCAGCAGATTTAAAGGTCTATGAGTGTAAGCTCAATGAGCTTATCAAAGATATAGAGGATACCAGTAAAGATGTTGAACTAACAATGGAAGATATAGCAGCAGTAATAGAAGCGTGGACAAAAATCCCTATTCAAAGGCTTACTGAGGGTGAAGCGGAAAAGCTAATAAGTTTGGAAACACGTATCCATCAAAGGGTAATAGGGCAGGAAAAAGCTGTTGAAGGTGTAGCAAAGGCAATCAGAAGAAGCAGGTCAGGGTTTAAAAAGAAGAAAAAACCATCCTCCTTTATTTTTGTAGGTCCAACGGGTGTCGGTAAAACCGAGCTTGTACGAGCACTTTCAACTGAACTCTTTGGAAGTGAGGAAGCGCTGATTAGGCTTGATATGTCTGAATATATGGAAAAGCATACTGTCTCCAAGTTAATAGGTTCACCTCCGGGCTATGTTGGATATGATGATGCAGGCCAATTAACTGAAAAAGTCAGAAGAAGACCATATTCGGTAATACTTTTGGATGAAATAGAGAAGGCTCATCCGGACGTATTCAATATGCTCCTTCAAATTCTTGAAGATGGAAGGTTGACAGATAGTCATGGTAAGACTGTAAACTTTGAGAATACTATTATTATCATGACATCAAATGCAGGAACTAATTTAAAATCCGGTGGCATAGGTTTTTCAAACAGTGCTTATACTGCTCTCGAAAGCAGGGTACGAGATGTTATAAAAGAAACTTTCAGGCCGGAATTCCTCAATAGAATAGATGAGATAATTGTATTTACTGAACTAGGAAAAGAGGAATTAAAGAAAATAATTGATCTGATGTTGGAAGAAGTTTACCATGAAGCCAATGAAAAGGATATCAGAATAAATGTTTCTGATAAGGTTAGAATTTATATTGGAAAAAGGCTATGATCCTAAATTTGGTGCCAGACCTTTGAGAAGAACAGTACAGAACTATATAGAGGATCGCCTTTCAGAAGAGTACTTAAAAGGTACAATAAAAGAAGGTTCTCTTGTTGGGGTAGACTTGGATGAAAATAATGAAGTAATATTAAAAATTGTCTAGCATTTTATTATATAAATAGCAGCAGGATTTCAACTCTTGCTGCTATTTTGATGTTGATAAATTATATTGCAGTAAGTCATTATTTGATTGTAATATATTGCAATATATGCCTAAAAGTATTTATAATTGTATATGTATAAAAAAATAGGATTTCCCTGAATGATTGTGTTATCCTCGTTCTTAATAGTAGACAAAAAATGGCTATATAAAATAAGAATTGGAGTGAAACAAATGCAACACTCAAAAAAACTTTTATGTTTAGTACCATTTACTTTCGTCAGTTTTATGTCAGTTTCTTGTGGTAGTGATAATCCATATGTTTCAGAAACTCATAACAGTAAAATTACTCATGCTGAAACCAGTACAATAAGTTTAATGACAAGTTGGGGCGGCGTTGACAGCAAAGCCGGCTGTTTAACAGATTTGCTAGACAAATTTGAAAACGAAAATCCTTCTATAAAAGTTTCCAATCAGTCAATTTTTGGAGATGAATATTTGCCTACTCTGAAAACGAGGTTTGCGTCAGGTAACGAACCCGATGTTTTTGGCTTATGGCCATGTTCTGATATAAAATTTATGATCAGGGCAAATAAGCTTGCTGACCTTACGGACGTGCTCAAGAATGACAGTGCCTGGATGGAAAGCTTTAATGGAAACTACTTTGATTTGACTACCTACAATAACAGGATATTTGGTATACCTTTTGAGCTTGTATTTGAGGGGATGTTTATCAATAAGGATTTATTTCAGCAATTTGGAGTAAAAGTACCACAAAATTACCAGGAACTTAAGAATGCAATAAATATATTTAATAAGCATAACATAACTCCTATAGCCTATAATGCTACTGCCGAAGGCTCATATATATATCAGAATATGATTGCCAGTCTTGGTGGAAACGAAGGAGTAGAAAAGTTTATAGTTAATAATAAGATAAATAAATGCTACATAGATGCAATGAAGTATATGAAAGAACTCTATGAAATGCATGCATTTCCGGACGATTTGATATCTATTACCAGCGAAGAAAGAAATAACCTTTTTATAAAGAAGCAGGCTGCCATGATAGTTCAGGGGTCATGGTTTGCAGCATACTTTGGTAAATTTGATAAAACAGTTGAGATGATACCGTTTCCTTCTATGGGAAATGGTAGTAGTAAAATACCTGCAGGGTTAGGTGGGGGAACCTTTTACATAAGTAAAAGCGCCTGGAGCACTCCGGGAGGTAAGGAAAATACGCTAAAACTTATGAAGTTCCTTACGTCAAAGGAGACATCAGACTACTTGTATAAGGAATCTGGCTTATTCAGTACATTAAACATATCAATGGAAACCCCCTACAATGCATTGGCAAAACAAAGTATCGGTGTTTACGAAAAAACTCCGGAACAAAATCGGTGTGCCATTCCTGATCATGTAATTGATAGAAGCACGTGGGAAAAGGTTATTGTTAAGGAGTTTCCAAGTTATCTTGATAATAAAATCTCAGCGGAAGAAATATGGGAAGAAGCTTTGAATAAATTGCAATGATTTGAATAGCATTTTGTTAATTACTCGTACTTAGGATATGGTGGAATAATGATAAATAAAATTACTTCAAGCATGTTTTCTAAAATACTTAGAGGTTCACGATTTTACAAAAACATATCAATAAAAAAGAAATTACTGCTTGTAGTAAACCTACAAATTTTAATACCTCTTATATTTGTAGGGTTTTTTGCGTATAAGAGTTCAGAAGAAATTATTAACAGCAAATCTCTTTCTTATTCTAATGATGTACTTAGTTCTATCGGGCTAAGATTACAGGATACGGTAACAAATTTGACAAACATATCCGGTGACATAAGTATGGATAAAAATATATATGACGCTTTAATCAGCTATGATACAGGTAATAACAATAATAATTTAACAGAAATGGGCATTCACGAAATAGATTCTCAGTTAACAAACCTATTTATAACCGTAAAAGGCAATAGACCAGAAATTAACTCTATCTGCATTGTAACTGACAGTGGTTTAGTACTGCCGAGACGTTATCCCAGTACTGATTCAGAACTAAGGTCAGTAGTAAACAGGGAATACTCCCGAATGAGTGAAAAGGCAGATGAAGTTACCCGAAAAGCAGCCTGGTTTTTTGAAACGTCCTCAGGAGTTGTCAAGAATGCTTATTTAGTAAAAAAGGTATACAACAGGGATGATTATACGGAAATTGGAATGTTGGTAGTCCAAATAAAAATGGATTCTTTGAAGGATGTTTTAAAAGGACTTGAATCTGAGGTCATGCAAAATACTACAATTCTTTCACCAAATAGTGATATAATTGTTTCAAAGAATAAATCAGCCTTGGAAAGGTATAAATCAATAATAAAGGATACACCTTATGATGAGGATTCTTTTATAGATCAGGAAAATAAAATTTTTGTTGCGTATACATATTTAAAAGATAATATTAATTGGAGAATAGTTACTTTTGTACCATTAAATGAATTATATTCTGATGTAAACATACTGAGAAACAGAATAATTATGCTCTGTCTTGCATCTATTATAATTTTGTCTGTAGTAAGCATTTATATGTCATTTGATATGATAAAACCAATCAACAGGTTGGTAAAGGCAATGAAAAATATGAACATAAACAATATATCGGAAAGTTATATTGAGGTTGACAGAAGTGATGAGCTTGGCTTCCTCCATAAGACCTTCAATAATATGGCAAAAGAGATTGACCATTTGGTTACATGGATTTATAGGGAACAGATTACTCGCAAAGAGGCTGAGCTGAAAGCATTACAGTCCCAAATAAACCCCCATTTTCTATTTAATACATTGGAATCAATAAACTGGATGGCACAGTTAAATAATGTACCTGAAATAAGCGATATAGTAACGGATCTTTCTGCACTGCTTGAAGCCAGTATAGGAAGGGATGACAGGCTTATACCAATTGAAGAGGAGTTTATGTATATAGATAAATACATATCCCTTTTAAAACGTAGATTTGAAGATAAAATAACACTGAAAAAAGAAATAGACCCTCAGGTTCTGTATATAAAAATTCCAAGACTTTTGATACAACCATTAATCGAAAATGCTGTTTATCATGGAGTGGAAAGCAGCAGAGAAAAAGGTGTCATTATGTTAAATGCCAGAATACAGGAAGATTTAATAATATTAGAAGTAATTGACAACGGCAACGGAATATCAAAAGAGGATCTTATCAAATTAAATAAGAGCCTAGAAATGGATAATGACACATACTTTAAATCTCTTAGAGAGAAGAAAAATAAAAGTATCGGAATTGATAATGTAAATAGAAGAATAAAACTCTTCTACGGTGAAAAATACGGTATCAAAATAGAGAGCAGTGTTAACATATTTACTAAAGTAACGGTTTCTTTACCGCTTCAAACATTCAATACTAAGGAGAGTTATTATGTACAAGGTTCTAATAATTGATGATGAATCTATAATACGAAAAGGCATCAAGAACATTATTAATTGGAAACAGCTTGATTGTGAGGTCTGTGCAGATGCCTGTGACGGTGTCGAAGGAATTGAGCTGATAAAAAAATATCTGCCGGAAGTAATTATAACGGACATACGTATGCCTGGAATGGACGGTCTGGAAATGATCAAGCAGGTAAAGGAAATTGTTCCAAATACAAAAATAATTATACTAACAGGGTATAGGGATTTTGATTATGTACAGAAAGCTATTAAATGTGGTGCATTTGATTTTCTCCTTAAACCCTCAAAAATTGAAGAACTGACTTCAGTACTGGCAAAGGCAGTTAATGAATTAAATGAACAAAAGGATAAGCACAATGAGATTGAGCGGTTCAGGATGCTTTTTGAACAAAATATTCCCGTACTTAGAGAAAAACTTCTTTATGATATCATATACGGACTAAACACAAGTGAAAATGAAATATACGAAAAAATGAAGCTCTTTGATATATCAATACGAAATTTTGTTTTGGTTGTAATGGAAAACGACTACAACGACAAATCAAATAGTTCATTGTATGATAAACATCTTTATCAATTCGGTATTGTTAAATCCTTTGAAGAAATATTTGCAGAGAATTATGAAGTTTTAAGCATTATGCTCAACAGTAACAGAGTCGGTTTTATAATTCAGAAATCGGATAACTCCCCTTTGGATATTGAGAAGGTAAGTGAAAAATGTGCCTATCTACAAGAGGTTATAAATAGCGGATTCGGTTTTACGGTTACTATAGCCGTCAGTTCAAACGGAAATGAAGCCCTGGAGCTTCCGGACAAACTAAAGGAATGCCTGGGATCATTGGAATATAAAAGCTATATGGGAGAAAATTCCATAATTCAATACAGCGACTTAAACTCATTTTTTAGATATGAAGACTATTCCATACTGGACAAGTATCAAAAACAACTTATTGAAAATATAAAATCGGGAAATGAGCTTGGTGTTAGAGAAAATACAAAGCTAATATCTGATTATCTGACAAATAACAATATTAATATTCACTATATGCGAAATTTTTATTACACAACATTGTCTTCAATAAATAACATTAGAATATCAGTTTCATCGGTTGATACAGACAAAAAGTATTCAGAAGGTGAGGATATAGCAAGTCTCATAAAGCTAATAGAAAAGACGGATAAAGCAGAAGAACTTAACTCTCTGTTGGAAGAAGTATCAATAAAAATTGCATCCAAGGTTAATAGTTTTAATAATAAAAGTATAAAACTCATATTACGCAAAGCAATAGACTATATACAAGACCATTACAATGAACAGGTAACTCTTAATGAAGTAGCAGAAAATATATATGTTAGTACCTTTTATATAAGCAGGATGTTCAAAAAAGAGTTGGGTAAAAGTTTTGTAGATTACCTTAACGATGTTAGGATTGATAAAGCAAAGGAACTTCTAAAGGATGTAAGGTATAAGACCTATGAAGTTGCAGAGAAGGTAGGTATATCTGACCCACACTATTTTTCAAAACTATTTAAAAAGTATTCAGGAATGACACCCTCTGAATACAGAGACAGTTTATTTTAAATTTAATTATGCTAACATGGTGTTCAATATTGACTTTTAATGGAAATAATTGTACGTAACCATGTTTTGGCAAAGGACAAAATTAGACCTATAATTTTAAAAAACAATGAAAATCGTCAAAAAAGACACATAATTGTAAGAATATGTGTCTTTTTTAGTGCAATTTCTTGCCATACCTATATAGTCAAAATATTAAAACATAAAGCAACATTATCTATTTAGAATGAAAGTCTATTTTTATAGAATTAATGTTGCAAAGTGCTTTAATAGCACTAATGTAAGCATTTCAATATGAAATTGCTAAAACAAAAAGGAGGATTTTAAAATGTTTAAAAAGGTAATAGCTTCTGTTTTAACAGGCGTTATGGTACTTGGCATGGCTGCATGTGGAAACACAGATAAAGCCGGTGACAGTACAGCAGCTGCATCAAGTTCAGCAGCTAGCAGTAGTTCAGTAGCATCTACTTCTTCACCAGCTGCTACATCAACAGACTTCACAAAAGCTTCTGGCACAATAGTAATGTGGAACTGGGAAAATCAGGATCAGCTTAAGACAGCAATAGCTGATTTTAATACCAGATATCCAAATGTAAAGGTTGAATCAGTACCAGTTGCAAGTGCAGACTATGTTAAGAAAATACAGACTGCAGTTGCAGCAAAAACAGCTTTACCAGATGTAATCAGAGGAGAAGTTGGTTTCAGAGGAACTCTCTTTGACATGGATATTTGTCAAGATCTTTCACAAGCTCCTTTCAACTTCGATAAGAGCAAGTTAGCTGAAAAGGCATTACCACTTGTTACAGATAGCAAGGGGCAGATATTAGGAGCTCCAACTCAGTTCAACCCATCAGGTATTGCTTACAGAAGAAGTATGACAAAGAAATTATTTAATACTGATGAACCTAAAGCATTGGCAGACAAGTTTAAGACTTGGGATGATGTAATCGCTGCCTTCCAGAATGCTAAGATAGATGGCAAGAAGGTATTTGCATTTAGATCTGTAAGAGATATATTCCATATAGTTGACGGATATAATCCTCAAAACCCAATTCAAGATGGAACAATCAAGTTTAACGAAGTTTATCTTCCTACTTTCCAAATTATAGAAAAGTTGTGGAAAGCCGGCGTTCTCAACAAATATGACATGTGGACTCCTGCATGGAATGCATCATTCGCTAAGAGTGAAGATGTATTTGCAGCAGCAGCTCCTTGGTTCCTCAAGTACATTATAGAACCAAACGATCCTAAGGGTAAAGGTGATTGGGGAGTAACAGTAGCTCCAGGCGGAATGTTCAACTGGGGTGGAACTGCACTTTCAATCTGGAAAGATTCAAAAGTTAAGGATGCAGCTTGGGGATACATAGCTGACCAAGTACTTAATGAAAACGGTGTTAAGAACTCATTCACAACTGGTATGAATATTACTCCTGTTAAAGAATTTATGGATAAACCAGGCTTCTTCAGCCAAAAAGAAGAATACTGGGGCGGACAGGATGTAGGTCAATTCTACATGGATAACATGGATGCAGTAAAGGTTAAGACACTTGGTAAGTACGATAATTTCCTTGAAAATAACTTTGTAAAAGGATTACAGGAAATCAAAAAAGGAAAGACAGCTCAAGAAGCAGTTGATTTCATGATTGCTGATATGAAAAAGAATGTTCCTGAATTGAAGTAATTTCGGAATTATCTGAATGTTATTGATGATTTAGGAGAGGGTGAAATTCCCTCTCCTTGATTATTTTACTGTTTGTACTTAATCAAGCACACGGGGGTGGTTAGT
>JAEYNY010000090.1 GCA_023412275.1 Bacillota bacterium | reverse complement strand
TGTTCCTACTGATTGTATTTCTACCCCAGAATCAACTTCATTATAAGATAAAACCACCAAACCTGGAATTACATTTTCTGTCATACGTTTAAAATATAGTCTTACAACAGGTGAAGCCAGTATAATCGGTTGACTTCCCAGTTGAATTAATCTTTGAACATTTTTTGAAACACTGTTTATTATTGTATTTGATACAGCAGGGTCAAGAGCAAGATATGCTCCAAATTCCGTTTTTTGTATGGAATCCAGTATCATTTGCTCTACCTTGGGATCCAGTGTAATTACATTGGTATTTCCGTTAAGGAATTTCTGCGATATTGACCTTCCCAAAGCCTGACGAACATATTCTGTCAACATATCAACATCATGAGTGGCAGGCGCATAATCTGCCAAAGTTTCCATAATGGTAACCATATCTCTTATTGTTACATTCTCTTTTAAGAGGTTTGCAAGTACTTTTTGTATTTCACCGATGCTCATAATCTTAGGAACAAGTTCATCAACAATAGCCGGATAAGACTGCTTGATGTTATCTACCAACGCCTGTACTTCTTGTCTTCCAAGCAATTCAAATGAATGTTTCTTTATAACTTCGGTAAGATGTGTTGCTATAATTGAAGGTGGATCAACAACAGTGTATCCAAGCATTTCTGCTTTGTCCCTCTGATTTTCCTGAATCCATATTGCGGGCAAACCAAATGCCGGCTCTATGGTTTTTATACCCTCAAGCTCTTCATCAACATCCCCTGAATTCATTGCAAGGAAATAGTCAAATAACAATTCTCCCCTTGCCACCTGAGTACCTTTTATTTTAATAATATACTCGTTAGGACCTATCTGAATGTTATCTCTTAATCTGATAACGGGTACAATCATACCAAGTTCAAGTGCCAGTTGTCTTCTGATTAAAACAACTCTATCCAGTAAATCTCCCCCCTGATTTACATCTGCCAGAGGGATAATACCGTAACCAAACTCAAGTTCTATAGGGTCAACTTGAAGAAGTCCCACAACATTATCAGGTTTTCTGATTTCCTCAACTTCGCTTTCCTGAATTTGCACTTCTTCATCTTTATCAGCTTCTTGTTGAAGTTGTTTAATTTTATAAGCTACTAAAAGTAAGACAGCAGCAAGAATCAGAAAAGGTATGGGTGTTAAAAACGGCGCCATTCCAATGCTGAGTAGGGCTGCTATAATAAGAACTTTTGGATTATAGAATAACTGCTTTACTACATCCTTGTTAAGATCAGAATCTGCACCTGCACGTGTAACAATAAAGCTGGTAGCTGTTGACAGCATTAGTGCAGGCAACTGGCTTACCAAACCATCACCTATAGTAAGAATTGTATATGTTTGTAAGGCGCTACCGATATCCTTCCCAAGCATAACAACTCCTATAATAATACCTCCTGTGATGTTTATCAACGTGATAATAATACCTGCAATGGCATCATTTTTTACGAATTTACTGGCACCATCCATAGAACCGTAAAAGTCTGCTTCTCTTTGTATCTTTCTTCTGCGTTCTTTTGCTTCTGCATCATTTATAAGACCTGTATTCAAATCGGCATCAATAGCCATCTGTTTACCGGGCATAGCATCCAATGTAAATCTCGCTGCAACTTCTGCAACTCTTTCAGAACCCTTTGTAATTACGAGGAAGTTAACAATCATAATAATAAAGAATATAACAAAACCAACAACCAGATTATTTCTTCCTACAAATTGTCCAAAACCCCTTATGACATGACCTGCTTCACCGTTTGCCAGAATGAGCTTTGTGGCCGTAACATTGAGTGATAGACGAAATATGGTTGTTACGACTATCAACGATGGAAACACGGAAAGATCAAGTGCAGTTTTGAGATATATTGTATTTAGCATAATAATAGCCGCAAGTATTATATTTACTGCAAGCAAAAAGTCCAACACACCTGTAGGTATTGGCAAAATAAGATTTAAAATTGCAAGTACAACGATTAATGGTACAAAAAAATTGTTAATCTTTGCCACTTTTTGTCCCCCTTTTCATAAGTAAAAACTTCGCAGCTATCCTGCCTTACCGCCGTTTTTCAAGTTGTATACAAATGCAAGTATTTCTGCAACAGCTTGGTATAGATCAGGCGGAATAGCCTGTCCGATGTCTACTGTACTGTACAATGTTCTCGCCAATGGCTTGTTTTCAACAATCTGTACCTTGTTATCAGCGGCTATTTGTTTTATTCTAAGTGCTACATAATCCTGTCCCTTTGCCACCACAAATGGCGCAGTCGCCTTTTCCGAATCATACTTTAAGGCTACGGCAAAGTGCGTAGGATTGGTTATAACCACATCAGCCTTGGGAATATCCTGCATCATTCTTTTTAGCGACATTTGTCGCTGTTTTTGCTTGATTTTGGACTTAATCTCAGGATTTCCCTCCATCTGTTTATATTCTTCTTTAACTTCCTGCTTAGTCATTTTTAGGTTCTTTTCATAATCATATCTTTGGTATAGATAGTCGGCAAACCCCAGAATCACCATAGCCATACATATTCTTAAAGCCACGGTGAATGCCGCATCAGCTATAAATATAAATACACTCATCAAATCAGTATCAATCAGGGTTAAAACCTGTTCGGTTTTTGATTTGAGATATGAGTACGCTACCCAACCCACAATTATTATCTTAATAATTGATTTTAATAGTTCTACTACCGACCTCAAAGAAAAAATCCTTTTAAAACCGCTTAATGGATTTATTCTATCTCCCTTGATTTTCAAGGTTTCCATAGTAAACAGTATCCCGACCTGCGCATAATTAACAATCAGGGCCGTAAGAAAAGCCACTAAAAGTAGAGGTAGCACCGTTTTTGCCAGAACTATTAGGACATCAATAAATAGATTTGCAAGTATATTAAAATCTATTGCATCCTTAACTGTAAGATAATCATTAAATATCTTTTTTAAATATTGTGTAAGCTGTGCATAAATTGTACCTCCGAATATCCTCATAGCAACAACGGTTACAATAAGGATTAGTGATGATGTAACTTCTCTGCTCTGAAATACTTGGCCCTTTTTCCTAGCATCACTTTTCTTCTTTGGAGTTGCTTTCTCGGTTTTATCCTCTGCACCACCGGATGCAAAAAGCTGATAATTTAATTCCAACCTACAATCTGCTTCAAATATATTGTTTGTTATGGGGTTTCTCATTCCACCCTCCAATTGGCGACGAATAATATTTATGTTTTCAAGGAATTCCCCATATCCTTAAGGAACTTGAATATCTGTGTATTCATGTCATCTGTAATAATTGTCACTATATATACAAAAGCAGGTATTGTTATCATAACAATAAGTATACCTAAAAATATTTTCAAAGGCATACCAAGTATAAATACATTCATTTGAGGTATGGTCTTTGATATAATTCCCAAAACTACATCAGTAATAAAAATAGCTGCTAC
This sequence comes from Bacillota bacterium, assembly GCA_023412275.1. Lineage (GTDB taxonomy): Bacteria > Bacillota > Clostridia > Acetivibrionales > DSM-1351 > Ruminiclostridium. Next base: position 2,455 of record JAEYNY010000090.1, on the reverse strand, counting down.
TACGGGAGCAGCTATTTTGAAACCCATACTGAAAACTCCCGATATAATACCTATTACATCGTCTGTAAGTTTTGGACCAATTACCCCGCTTCCTAACGGAATAATCTGAAAGCTTTCAAATAATGCTTTAATCAGCATGTGGTGCCCATTAGTCACCAAAAAAATTATCATTGCCAATATAAAATAAAGATTTGCAGTAACAGGAATTTGTATATTTGACATTGGATCAAAAACATTTACCATTCCAAACCCAATCTGCATGTCAATAATCTGTCCTGCCAGGTATATACATGTAAATACCGCATACGCAACAAATCCTATTATTATACCTACTAAAAATTCTTTTAATATATATAAAGCAAAAATTAAAAAATTATCAGTATTAATTATATGATCGACCCTTATGACACTAGACGCTAAAATCGCAGTTATAAAGGCAAAACCAACTTTAAAGTATACAGGTATGTTCCTTCTTCCAAAAATGGGGGCCGTTACAAACAAGCCTGTCATCCTTACAAATATAAGCAGAAATAGTTCTACATTGTTAAGCAACATACCAAAAGGTATCTGCAATGACCACAACCCCCAAAATATTATATAAACTGATTAATGTTTATAATTATAATCTGTGTATATTCTATCAATACTCTCAACATCCATGAGCCGAAAAGTGCTATAGCAGCCACTACCGATAAAATTTTCGGAACAAAGGTCAAAGTCTGCTCCTGAATCTGTGTAGTTGCCTGAAAAATACTTATTACCAGACCGACAACCATACTGATTACCAGAATAGGTGCGGATACATACAATATTACTTTTAAAGCTTCTTGTGCGATGTTTATAATGCTGCTCTCGTCCATTGCGAATCCACCCCTCTATACACTAACGTAAAACTATCACGATGTACAAAACCAAATTCATTTCTCCCGGCTCGTCACCGGGCAAAACTAGTAATAATTGATTGTGTAAGCATTGACCATCCGTCCACCAGTACAAAAAGTAATATCTTAAATGGTAATGAAATCATTATTGGAGGAAGCATCATCATACCCATTGACATCAATGCACTTGCTACGACCATATCAATTATTAAAAAAGGAAGAAATATCAAAAATCCAAATTTAAATGCTACTGTAAGTTCGCTTATTAAAAATGCCGGAGCAACTATTGTAAGTGACAGTTTAGAAGCATCCTGAACCTTTACAGGGTCCTTCTGACCTCCAAGAGTCATAAATAACTCTAAATCCTTTTCCCTTTTATTGCTGAAAATTTGTTTAACCATCCAGGTTTTAATACTTTGAGAACTTTTATCTATAGCTTGCTGTTGTGTAATTTTCCCATTTGTGTAGGGCTGAAATGCATTTTCATTGATATCAGACAGCACTGGACTCATAACAAACAGTGTAATAAATAAAGCTAAACCTATTAATACTTGATTAGGCGGCATCTGCTGTGTTCCAAGAGCATTTCTTAAAAAAGACAGAATAATTATTACCCTGGTAAAGCCTGTCATCATAATCAATATTGATGGTGCAATTGCCAAGACCGTTAATGTTAATAAAAGCTGTATACTTGAAGAAACCTCTTTAGGGTTACTGGATGCACCTATATTTATGCCGTCTTTAGTAACAGATACTGTTGGTTCAGCAAGAGCTTGTCCGCCCATTAAGCAAAAAATAACAACCAGAATTCCGGTAACTACTATTAACCTTTTAATTTTCCTCTTTTTATCCATTTTCGCTCCGATGATTATTCATACTATTAGACAGGTTTTTTAGTTTTTCTAAATTACTTCTGAATACCACATTATTCTCACTTTCATTTTCTTGTTGTGAGGGTTCAGGAACTTTTTCTTTATTCTTTGCGCCAAAGGTTAACCCGTTAGTGTATTTTTTAAGTATTGATGTAAAATCAACAACCTCTGAAATTGGATTTTTTATTTCTTGCTCCTGATAATCATTTATACTTACTTGTGATAAAAATTCCACATTCTTATTTGAAGCAGCTACTATAAAAAATTCTTTATCGATTTTGATAAGATGAATCCTGTTACTAGTACCAAGGTTAAGGGTCTCAATAATCTGCATGTAGTTTCCTTTGAGCATTTTCTTGGACTTATAGGCCAGATACCTTGTAGTCAGAAGCAATAGAACCATAACTACTATAAAAGCCAGTATAACAGTAAATACCTTCCCCATAATTCATTAAGCCCCTCTGTTATTTTTGTTATAAAAATAATTGCATGCTTTCTAAGTCCTGCTAACCCATCCATTACAAAATATCCTGCTGTTATCAGTAAAAGTTGTATGGCAATAGAAACAAATTCCTTCAACATACAGCTTTCTCAGCACTCAGCAGGATATCACAATTTAAAGCCTGTTTTTTATTAACCGATAACTTTCTTTACTGCTTCAACAACACGATCTGCTTGGAATGGCTTAACTATAAAATCCCT
>JAEYNY010000064.1 GCA_023412275.1 Bacillota bacterium | reverse complement strand
ACCTTGAAAATGTCTGTTGCTGTTGCTTCACCAATACTAACAGGTGTGTTTATGGCTGTTGCTTCGGTTGTTATATCATCTGGTTTTATAAGTAATGGGTTTGTTGTATCTTGTATTGTTACTTTTTGTAGCTATGTTGTTACATTTCCGTTTGCATCGGTTGCTGTCCAAGTAACTTCGGTTGTTCCTATTGGGAAAGCTTCTGGTGCATCACTCTTTACTTCCACCTTGAAAATATCAGTTGCTGTTGCTTCACCAATACTAACAGGTGTGTTTATCGCTGTTGCTTCGGTTGTTATGTCTTCTGGAACCTTTAATGTAGGCTTGGTAGTGTCTGTAATTGTTATTTTCTGTATTTTAGTTGTAGAATTCCCGTTGGCATCAGTTGCTGTCCAGATTACCTCTGTTGTTCCTACCGGGTAGGCTTCAGGTATATTATTTATAACTTCTACGTCGAATATATCCTTTGCGGATGCCTGTCCAATATCCACAGGAGTCAATATAGCTGTTGCTTCCATGGTTATATCTTCTGGGATATTAAGTTCCGGTGGTGTAGTATCAACAATTTTTATTCTTTGTGTTTTAGTTGTAGAATTTTCGTTGGTATCAGTTGCTGTCCAGGTTACTACTGTAGTTCCCAGAGGATAAGCTTGTGGAGCATCATTTTTTGTAGTTGGATCAAATATGTCAGTTGCTATGGCTTGACCAATATCTACAGGTGTTAATATTGCAGTAGCCTCTTTAGTTGTGTCCTCCGGCACTTCAAGTTTTGGACATGTTTTGTCTGTAATAGTTATATTTTGTGTCTTAGTTACTGCGTTTCCGTTGGCATCAGTTGCAGTCCAGGTTATAACTGTTGTACCAAGAGGATAAGCCTCAGGCGCATTACTTTTAATTTCTACAGGGAAAATGTCTGTTGCATCGGCCTTTCCGATATCAACAGGGGTTAGTTTAGCAGTAGCCTCCAAGGTAATATCATTGGGAACTGTTAACACTGGTTTGGTAGTATCCTTTACAATTACGTTCTGCAAAGCTTCGCTTTGATTTCCGTTTGCATCTGTAGCTTTCCACAAAACTTTCGTAATTCCCACTGGATAATCTGTAGGAGCGTTATTCTCTATTTTTACAGGGAATATGTCTTTAGCCTCTGCTTTGCCTATGTCTACAGGTGTTCTTACGGCAGTTGCCTCAATTGTTACATCCGCAGGAATAATTAATAAAGGCTTGGTTGTATCAACGATAGTGATATTCTGAACCTTGGTATCTGCATTTTGATTTTCATCAGTTGCTGTCCATGTGATAGGTGTTGTTCCAATAGGATAATCTGTCAGAGCATTATTTTTGATTGTAACCGGGAAAATATCTTTTGCAGTTGCTATACCGGGGTCTACGGGTGTTCTTACGGCAGTTGCTTCTACCTTTTTGTCTCCGGGTATTGAAAGAACAGGTTTTGTAGTATCTTCTACGGTTACGTTCTGATAACCGATAGTTATATTTCCATTTGCATCGGTTGCTGTCCAGGTTACTTTGGTTGTTCCAATCGGAAAGTCAATTGGTGCGTTATTTTTTAATTCTACACTGAATATATCAGTTGCTATGGCTTGGCCTATGTTTACAGGAGTTCTTATTGCCGTTGCCTCAACCTTTACGTCTTTTGGCACAGTTAATAGCGGCTTTGTTGTATCTACTACTGTAATTCGCTGTTCAACAATGCTTTCGTTTCCATTTTCATCAATTACCTTCCATTTTATAATGGTAGTTCCTATAGGAAACAGCTTAGTCTCAATGCAATTGCTGGAAATTACAATAGGGAATATATCGTATGCTTCGGGTACTTGTATCTGTACTGGTGTCAAAATTCCGGTAGCCTCGACTTTAATATCTGCAGGTACTGTTATGACAGGTTTTGTTTTGTCTGTTACCGTAATATTCTGGACTTTGGTTGTAACATTACCATTTTCATCAACTGCTTTCCATGTTACATGTGTTGTTCCTATAGTATAGTATTCAGGAGCATTACTCGAAACTGTGACATTGAATATATCTGTGGCAGTTGCTTGACCAATATCCAACACCATTTTTCTGTCAGTTGCTTCGATTGTTATATCATCAGGAATAACCAAGTCAGGTGCTTTTGTATCCTGAATTGTTATTATCTGGTCTTTGGTGGTTACATTACCATTTGCATCTGTAGCCTTCCATGTAACTGTAGCTTTTCCCACCGGATAGTCAGCAGGAGCATTATTGGTTATATCCACTTTAAATATATCTGTTGCCAATGCTTGACCTATATTTACAGGCGTTCTTCTTCCGATTGCTTCAACTGTCATATTATCAGGAACAGTAAGTACGGGTTTTGTAGAATCAATTACTATTACTTTTTCAGTCGCTTTAGTAATATTTTTATTTGCATCTTCTGCAGTCCATGTTACAGTTGTCTCTCCTACAGGAAATTCTTCAAGAGAATCGTTTGAAATAGCTACAGGGAATATATCCGTTGCTTTTGCAGGAGGAAGTGTAACCTTTGTTCCTACCCCTGTGGCTTCAACGACTATATTACCTTGTACCGTAAGTACAGGTGCTACGGTATCTTTCACAGTAATATTCTGCACAACCGAGGTCATATTCCCCACTTTATCCGTTGCTTTCCATGTTACAGGAGTTACTCCTACAGGGAATCCGTCTGCAGGTGCATCGTTTGTCAACACAACATCAGACATATCTTCAACGGTTGCATTACCTATGTTTACTGGTGTTTTTACTGCAGTAGCTTCAACCGTTATATCTTTAGGTGGGTGTACTACCGGATTTGTTTTATCAATCTTTACTTGGGTACATTTCTTAGCACTAATATTCCCCACATTATCAACAGCCCAGTATATTACATCAGTATTGCCCTCATTATTTAACGTAAAGGATTTACTATATCCCTGAGCTATATTCTCTGTCCCGTTTTCACCGATTTTGTAATGAAGTTCTTTTACATTAGAATATATATCAGACAATTTAAGATTAACCGTAACACTAGTGTCATTCCAGCCATCTGCATTACTTTCAGGACTTACACTGCATTGTACTTCTGGAGGAGACTTATCTATCTGGAGGTATGCTTTTTGAATACTTTCTTTATTTCCGGCTTTGTCAACCGCGTACCAGTAAACAGAAAAAGCGCCTTCTTTTTCAATAACTACTGATGCACTCGGTCCGGGAAGCTTAATTTCCTCACCGTCTCCAATCCTGTAGCAAAAATAATCAATACCGGAATACGAATCCCTTCCAGTAAAATTAATTGGTACATTTTGGTTGTACCATCCAGACTCTCCTGGAGGTGGTATTATGGCCTCGGTAGTAGGCGGTGTTCTATCAATATTTATGGGACCAAATGTAAGCGTTGAACTATTATTCGCCATATCAACTGCAGTACCTGTAGATGTAATGTTTTCTCCTTCATATGAAACAACATCCTGCGGTGTACAGCTTTTAATAGCGGATAGTGTATCTTTTGCTTCATAGGTTACAGTAACCCATTGATTGGTCCACTTTCCAGCTATATATTCAGCACCGGATTCATCCTTTGCACTGACAGTCATCAGCGGAGGTGTGTTATCTACAAGGTTTGCCTTATATGTTCCTACCTGAACAGTAAAAGTTACAGTATTCCACCCTGGTGCACTTGCCTTAACCAGCAGATTTTCTATTGAACCGACAAGCAATGAATACATTTGGTAGCCTTCGCCGGCATAGCCTACATATGTATTTACACATGATGCCATACCGTTTGAATCCGTATTAACAGTAATAAATCTGCTATCAAAGCCTCTCATTTGAGCAATTACTACTTTGCTATCTGAAACTTCAAAAGTAACCGGGATACCGGCTAGAGGCTTTCCTTCAGCATCCTTAGCTACAACCGTAAGAGGCATCATAAATCCTCTTCCTCCGGTTACTGCTGGCGAAGGCTGTGATAACATCATCTGTTGACGGAGCGGAGAAACTGCATATAAAGCAGACCCTGAGCTATCAGCAGAAAATGCCTCCCCATCACTAAATACTACTGCCAATGAAAATGTCAGTACTCCAAGCAGGATGCAGCACACCCACTTGTGTAGCATGCTAATGCTCTTACTCTTCGCCGCAAAAGGCGATTTTTTTTCTTTCATGTGAATTCCTCCAATTGCTTATTTTGTATTTTTCAAAATATACTCTTAGGCATCCTACAAATACATAAAAACCAACACCTCCCTTTATAAAAAATCCAGAATACAACCCTTCAAATTAATCCTCCTTCTTATATAAAGGCAATTTCTCCCTATCGTTTACAACTTTTTTATAAATCTCATTACAATTTTATGTAATTAATAGTAATTTTTTTAATTTATGGTTGTTATATGTACCGAAAATATTACTATATTAGTGAAACACCACGGGAAGACATCACTAGCAAAATAGAATTCACACATGTAAAACACTGTTAAAAGACGAATTATTGAATTTTAAAAACCATCATACTTCGGAGGTATATTTATGTATACAAACGATGACATCTCGGTGGAAAATTGCAGAAAGCTACTGAGAAGAGCAGCGTGGAGAATACAGTATAAAGCGCGTGTTCAACAAGCTAAAGAATGTCAGATAATATTTGAAAATCAGGCGTATAACTGTGGGTTTGAAACTGAAATACTTTCAAAACTATATGTAAAAGAACTATTGGATACAATACCATGGGAAAAGTGCAGATTCATTCTAGAAAAAACAATAATTGATGAAATGACAGAAAAAGAAGTTGCACTCGAATTACATATGACTCAACAGGGGGTGAATAAATGGAAAAAGAAGGGATTGGAGTTGTTGCGGAAAAATCTAATGGATTTTTAGAGATGGTTAAAAAGGCTCAACAAGGTGATAAAGAATGTATGGATAAGATTTTGGATTATTTTACTGCTGATATTGAATATTTATCCAGATATATTATGCTTCCAAGAGAAGATGCCATTCAAACACTTAAAATCGAACTAATGAGTATTATATATGATGAATTATAATCACTTATAGTGAAAGAACAATTTGTTTATATCCATTCAATTTTAATTCTATAATATGTAGCTGCCATGGAAATAATCGCAGTCCTTTTGCAGAAAACATATTCTAAAATGTCCTGTGCAAAAATCTGTCATCCACTTCGGCTATATTCATAGCCAAATTAATATTTCCATATACTTATTTTCATAAACTATTTATTAATCCATCAAATCGCATACGTTGTAAAAAATTTTTATAAGATATGATTGTAATATGAGCCGAAAGGATTACTTATAAATAGGTAGTCCTTTTTATATAAAAAAAGAAAGAGGGGGTGCAGATGCAATTAAACATTTTAATTACATGCGTTGCGGCAGTTTGCGGGATTATTTTCGGTTATATTACAATGCAGGCGAGGATTAAAGGTGAATCCAAACAAAGCGGTATCGAGGCTGGACAGCTTAAGGCAGACATTGATTATATTAAACGCAGCAGCGATACTACACTGCTTGAAATAAGGTGCCTTAATAATACTGTAAGCAACCATGCAGATAGATTGGCCCGTGTTGAGGAAAGTACTAAACAAGCTCATCTCAGAATTAATGAAATAAGGGAGGAGTTGGTTAAAGATGCATAGTGTAAAATTCAAACATCCTGAACAGGCTTACATATTTCCCAAACTTCTTGAAGCAGTAAACCGAGTATGTAATGATTTTCAAAAAGATGCCGAGTGTTCAGCAGGGTATCGTTCTCTGGAATGTCAAAAAGCTACAGCCAAACTGGTTTTGGCTCAGAATGAAGGCAGCTACCAGTTAAACGACGGCTCAGTGTATATCGGTAGGGGAAGTAACAGAAGATGTCTTGCAGCTGCTTATGGAAAATCAAATCATTGCTTCTGTATTGCAATGGATATGAATGGCTGGTTTGAAGAACTTACCAACAGTCAGTTAAAAAAGTATGGTTTGGTAAAGCCCATGTCCTATGAGCCTTGGCATGTTCAATTGATTGAACATACAGGTTTAAGTGAAGCGCAAAAAATAGCAATCAGGGACAGTTGTCTGAAGGAGGTAAATTGCACTATGAATGTCAAAGATTTTCAATCTATGACAGGACTTGTGAATGACGGAATTCCGGGTCCGAATACAAAGAATAAGGCAAAAGAGGTTTTACAAGTATGTCAGAAAATTTTGGGACAGGATTTTAAAGATGCAGAAGATATAATTAAGAAAACCCAAAGCAATCCGGAATACTGGCTCCCAAAGCTTAAGGAAATAAAGTATTTTGACAGTTTCATAATGAACATCGTAAAGGTGCTTGGATATAAGGACAAATAATATCTGCTTACTATCAGCAAGCCCTTACGTTAAAATGGTTTCACATTCTCTTATAAAAGTTGTGAAACCATTTTTAATAATATATTTTGTTATAATCCTTTTTTCATAATCTCTTTACCAATCTCTGCAAATATAGGAGCTGCAGATTCTCCTCCGCTTCTTCCATCCTCGATAAAAACAGCTACCGAGTATTTTGGCGATTTTGCCGGAAAATATCCTGCGAACCACGCCTGAACTATTTTTTGGCCGTCAACATATTGGCCTGTTTCAGCACTCCCCGTTTTACCTCCTGCACCTCCATACTCATCAATACTGGCCTTTTTCCCTGTTCCTGACGTTACAACACCTTCCATCAGATTTTTAATCCTGTCACTGGTAGCTTTTGACAGTACCCTTTTCTGTTCTGTTTCCTTTAAATCTCTGACTTTGTTACCTTCTTCATTTACTATACAATCAACTACGTTAACATTGTTTTTGATACCACCGTTAGCAATAGTAGCTACCATATCAGCTATCTGAACAGGAGTTGCCATAGTTTGCCCCTGTCCTATAGATACATTTGCAACATCACCGGGATTCTTCAGATCAGTTATGGCGGGAATTACCCCCTTTGCTTCTTCAATGCCCTGTTTTGACAGTCCTGTAAATTTTCCAAGACCTAGTTTGTCACACATTGAGATTATTGGTTCAGCACCCAGATCCAAGGACATATTTATAAAATAAGCATTGCATGATTTTGCAAGAGCACTAGTTATATCTATTGTTCCATGGCCTCCTGTATTATATGAAGAGCATTTAAACTCTGTATCTCCTATTTGTATATATCCCGGACAGTTGAATACCATGTTATATTCCTGATCTTTTTCAAATACGGCAGCAAGATCAATCAACTTGAAAACCGAACCGATATTATACTGTGCAACAGCTCTGTTAAATAAGGGCTTTTTGTTGTTGAGCAAATAGTTTTCAATATCGTTGGGGTTAAAATCAGGTTTACTGCACATTCCAACAATATCTCCCGTCGCCACATCCTCTACTACTATAGCGCCGGTCATCCCCTTTTCATCCAGAACTTTTTCAATAATACTCTGTATGTGGTAATCTAAGGTAAGCCTGATATCCAGCTTTTTATTATCACTATTTTCCTCAATTATTCTATACCCTAGACCCCCCAGTAAATTATTACCTCCGTCAGTTATTACACCAATTGAGTCTGTTTTGCCATAATTCAAAGTCTTTTCATATATTTTTTCCAATCCGAAACTTCCCACCTGGTCAACCTTGTTCAAATAGCCAAGCAAATGTTTAGCCTTGGTATCAGTATTATATCTGCTTAATGTATTTACAAAAGATATTCCTTCATATTTAAGCTGGGAAAGAACATCCTTAGTTTCACTATCCACTTCCATTATTATGGGGGTATTCTTTCTTTGCAGAGATTCTTTTGTTTTTTCGGGATCAAGTCCCAGTATTTGGCATATATTGTCAATAGCTTCATTCTGACCACGAAGAAGGGAGGGTTTCAGAACTACAGTTACTTTTGGTGTTCTTCCTGTAAGCTTTATTCCATTCCTATCCAAAAAATCGCCTCTGGAATTTTCTATATTTACATTGTTCACTCTTTGGCTAGACGCTTCTTTTGAATAGTCGGGACCGACAACAACCTGTATATAAAATAGTCTTGTAACCAGTAAAGCACATGCTGCCATAAATATAAATAATATAGTTTTAATTCTTTTTGTCATAATAAACCCCTTTAATCGAAAATGATTATTTATACTAATTATTTCCATATTAATGGGAAAGTTATACAACTTATAGATATTCCTTAAATTGAATTATAATTTTTTAAGAATTTTTATATATTTTCCGAGTTCATCTTCTCCTTCAAATATTATGTTTGTAAAACCCTTTTTTTCATAAAGATGTTTGGCAACTATGTTATCAATATCAACCCCTACAGAAATTTCCTCAAATCCAAGTTCTTTGGCATAATTATTAAGGAAATCAACAATAATACCCCCAATACCCCGATTACGATATTCGGCTTTGATTATCAAGCGAGAAAGGTATATTCGTTTACCCGGAATAGTATAATCCGGATCATTGTTCTTTATAACCAAGGATCCCTCTCCAATAAACTCACCATTTTCTAAATAAATAAAAATTATTCTTGTACCTTTTACTAATTCATCATACCACTTCTTAGCATTTTCAGAATTACGCTGCATATCCCATATGTTGCTGCATTTACCGTAATCTTCGGGTTGTAGTTTAATAATACTATAAGGCATCAAATATGCATCTCCTTTAACAATTCATATATATTATTATCAAAATAATACTTAATCTCAAAAAGTGATTCCCATTTTGGGATAGTTAGTTCATTAAAACCTTTTGTTATGTTCAACCCATGCTCCAGAGTTTAATTTTTCAGCTTCCTTTAGTATTTTTACTGCATTCTCAATATCCGGTACTTTCATATACCCACCTACTATATACAAATTTGGTTTACCTTTACTTAGCAATATAAAAACAAGGGTGTGCTATCTTTATAGTTTATGGTATATTCTGTAAGATAATATGTCAAGTAATTGCATAATCTGATGGTGTTAATTTCGGATTTAGTCCACTACTCTTTTACACATATTGTATAATATACAATTACGTAATTCAGTTGCACTTTAATATAATAATTCCATACATTCCACTTCTTACATCTATTTACAAAACTTGTATAATTATTCATTGTATGATAAGATTTTTATAAATTTGTATAAATAAATATTAATAAAAAACAAACTCAACAGGGGGTATTTCATGAAATTATTAAAAAAAATACTGTCCGGTATTACATTGCTGGCAGTTGTAAGTACTTTGCTTTCAGTAACACCATTTAGTGTAAGTGCCATGACAGAAGGTGATATGGACAACTCGCAGTTAATTACTATTGGTGAAAAACTAAAAGGCTCAGTAGCCGATGATTCTGATGCATGGTTCAAATTTACTACAAGCTCAACAAAAGAGCCTTGGTACAGAATAGGATGCATCTATAAGGATGAAAGCAATTACGGACCACACATGTACCTTTACAACGAAGAGGGAGAAGAGCTATTTGAAAAGGGTATAAACGATGGAGTAGACAATTTCAATCATATTAAACTTGATCCGAATACTACATATTATGTAAGAATTAATTTTGCAGAAAATACTGACTATACTGTATATGTTGACGAAATAAAAGATGATATATCAGACAATGAGGAAAATGCTGTATCATTATTCAGCGGAATAAAAGCCAACGGCAAGTTTGAGTGTGTTAACGATGTAGATACATACACCTTTACCGCAGGTTCTTCAAAAACAACCATTTCAGCATCACTTAAATACAAAGATAATAGAGCAAATATTAAGGTTTTTGATGAAGATGGCCAATCCTTATTAAGTGAATTTGTCTATGATGCAACTCCTAAGACGTATACAATTAATACTGTCAAAGGACAAAAGTACAGTGTAATATATTCTGCAGTAGAACCGTCTTTTGATATAGTCAAATACGCCGGAACATATACATTAACAGTAAAAAGCGGCTCATCGGATGTTAAGTATTTGGCAATGGATTCTGTATTTAACAAAGCAACACAGGATGTTTATTTGTTTAATGGAAAAGTTCGTCTCACCAAGGGAATTGACTATACTGTTTCAGTAGGTCGGATTTCTGCCGGGAAAACCACTATTACCATAAAAGGTAAAGGAACATATACCGGAACAATTACAAAGACCTGCTATGTAGCGGGTAATTAAGCTAGAATATATTATATCAAAAAACAGGTGTATCTATTTATGAAGATACACCTGTTTTTTATGTCTACTTCCTTCTCAAGATCGTATAAGGCCCAACTTCCTGATCAATAGGCATATATACAATCATTTGTGCATGAGGTGCAGTTCTGATGCTTTCACCGTCCTCATTATGCATTTCTTTAATAGTTTGGGTAAAATACCCTTTACGTGGACTTACCACCTCTATTTCATCTCCCACAATCATACGGTTTCTCTGCTCAATCTTAGCAATACCGGTTGTTTTGTCATATTCCAGTACCATACCCACAAAGTCGTATTCTCTGATATAGGAGCTGGTATTATATATCTGATCTGCACCTGTAGTCTTATTAAAATAAAATCCGGTGGTATATTCCCTGTGGCTGGCTTTTGAAAGTTCCTTCAGCCATTCAGGGTCAAACCTGTAATTGTCAGGGTCGGCCAAATACGCATCGATAGCCTGCCTGTAAGCACTTACAACAGTAGCTACATAAAAGGAACTTTTCATTCTGCCTTCTATCTTGAAGCTGTAGATACCTGCCTTAACCAATTCAGGGATATGTGCAATCATGCATAAGTCCTTTGAATTATATATATAGGTTCCCTTTTCATCCTCATAAACCGGGTAGTACTCTCCTGGACGCTTTTCTTCAACCAGATGGTACTTCCATCTGCACGGATGAGAACATGCTCCCCTATTGGAATCTCGTCCTGCCATATAGTTGCTAAGTAAGCATCTTCCAGAGTATGAAATGCACATCGCACCATGAACAAATGCCTCTAAATCCAAGTCGTCAGGTGTTTTAGACCTGATTTCGCCTATTTCTTGAAGGGAAAGCTCTCTTGCAGTAACAATTCTTTTAGCCCCATGCCTGTACCAGAACATAGCACTGGAGTAATTGGTATTGTTAGCCTGAGTACTTATATGAATCTCCATGTCAGGAGCGTTCTCGCGTACTATATCAAAAATTCCAGGATCAGAAACTATAACCGCATCTATTCCCAGTTCATCAAGTTGCTTTATATATTCAGGTAATCCCTCAAGGTCCTCATTATGAGGAATTATATTAACAGTGACATAGACTTTACAATCACGCTGGTGTGCAAAGGAAAGTCCCTCCTTTATATCCTCAAGTGAGAAATTATCAGCTGATGCCCTTAAACCAAACTTCTGTCCGCCAATATATACTGCATCAGCACCATACATAATTGCCATTTTAAGCTTTTCAAGATTTCCGGCCGGAGCCAGAAGCTCAACTTTGTTCATAAATCCTCCCACAACTTTTACTGTTTATTATAGCTAAGTGCTACTCCGTCTCCAATAGGAATAATACCTGTCTCAAATGCTTCATCCTGGCAAAGCTCCTTTAGGAAACTTCTCATTCTGTTAACTATAGTCCGCTTTCTTCTTACCACAAGATCATCACTTGCAGTCATACCCTTATATAGAACATTGTCGGAAACGATAATTCCGCCTGGAGCAAGCATCCTCTTACAATGTTCAAAAAACTCACCGTACTGTCCTTTTGCTGCGTCAATGAAAATCATATCATAGCTTTTGTCAAGGCAGGCCAAAACCTCTAAAGCATCTCCTGCAATAACATTTATAGTACCCTGAAGTCCGGCACGCTTTATATTTGTTCTGGCCATCTCAATCATTTCTTCATTTCGCTCTATGGTATCTATTATACCCTTTTGCTGCAAAAATCCTGAAAACAATATAGAAGAATATCCTATAGCTGTTCCAACTTCCAGAATTCTTGCGGGTCGCTTCATACTTCCAATAACCTTCAACAGTGCTCCCACCTCAGGCTGAATTATAGGTACATGATGCTTTGAAGCATATTCTTCAAGCTCCGATAAAAGACCGGTATTTGGTTTTATTGTCTCTCTTATATATTGAGTAATGTATTCGTAATTAATCATTTCATTGCTCCAATCAGCTACAACGTTAAAAATAAAGATGGCTGCTGCCATCTTTATTTTATATATCTCTGGCATTAAGCCAGCCTAATTAATTTTTGTGTAATTACTTTGCCAATCCATATTGCTTCATGGCCTTCAAATGTTCCTGATATGTCTTAGAGAACTTAGTAGAACCGTCCGGTCCTGCGATAAAGAACATGTAGTCCGTATCTTCATCGGGGTATAATGCTGCGTTTATGGAATCCATACCCGGTGAACATATTGGTCCCGGTGGTAGCCCTGGATGAATATACGTGTTATATGGACTTACAATTTTAGTATCCTCATAAGTAAGCTTCTCATGCACTTTTCCTTCTTTATTTAGGAAAACATACTGTATGGTAGCACAGGACTGCAGCTTATTCAAATCCCTGCTTTTTAAACGTCTGTGGAATACTGCCGATACCAGCCTTCTGTCCTTAGTATTATTTGCCTCTCTTTCAATAATAGAAGCAAGAGTAATAACTTCGTCCATTGACATACCTAATTCCTTGGCACGCTTATAATGCTCTTTTGTTATCTTGTTTTTAAAGTTTTCAAGCATTACGTTTATTATTGTCTTTTCACTGGCATTCATAGCAAATTCATATGTATCGGGAAATAAATATCCTTCTAGCTTGAATTCACGGTTATTACTATCTTTTATATCCTTCACGAAATCATAATCGTATTTTTGATACTTCATTGCATAATCAAATTTGTCTACAGTAGCAAGTTCCTTTTTGACAAAAGTATTCACAATCTGTCTATAGCTTAAGCCTTCGGGTATGGTTACTTTTTTACTTTCAGGCTTTCCGGTAAGGATTGTCATTATAGTATTGAATTCCAAGCCCGGTTTCAGAATGTGAGTACCGGCTTGATACTTACCGTCAAATCCATTAATTTTTGACACAATTGTAAAAATCTGAGGCTTGTTGATAATACCTTCATTTGCAAGTATTCCGGCAATAGTCTTGGTATCTGATCCCATAGGTATATCCACCATCTTTGCCCCCTCGGAATCAGCCTTAATTTTGACTTCCGTGGTTACTGTTTCAGATGTATCCGTGGAAACCGTACCCCTAAAAGTTATAACGGCTCCCACAGTAAAAATAAATACAAAAACAATAAAAATGGTCAGCCAGAAGGACATCTTCTTTAATCCGGCTGATATTATAAATAAGCCAAAAAGAACCAATGTAAGCCCTACTGCCGTAAACACTGCATTAAGCAGACCAAACTTAGCATCAAAGCCTTTTAACAGAGTTCCGAAATAATTCATGATGTTTGGGATTGATAGCAATATCCCCACAATCACAGTCAGTATCCCTGTCAATGATACTTTTAATCTTCTATCCATCAAATATGTGACTCCATTCTAAAAATTCAAAAGCTTTTATAATAAATACTATAATATTCTTTTTAAATTTTGTCCATATTCCCGGTAATTACATTTTACTTCTGATTTTTGCTCTTGTTTCTGTATCCAATACTTTTTTTCTCAAACGGATACTCTTTGGAGTCATCTCTACAAGTTCATCTTCGGCAATAAATTCCAAAGCCTGTTCTAAGCTTAAATTTGTAGGAGGTGTCAATCGCAATGCCTCATCTGATCCGGAAGCTCTCATATTTGTAACATGCTTCTTCTTACAAACATTTACAACCAAGTCATCATATCTGGCATTTTCACCAACAATCATACCTTCATAAACCTTTGTTCCCGGTGTTATGAAAAGGGTTCCTCTTTCCTGAGCGTTGTATAAGCCATAAGTAACAGCTTCGCCATCCTCCCAGGCAATCAATGAACCTCTTGACCTTGTAGGAATTTCGCCCTTATATGGCTCATATCCGTAGAATACGTGGCTCATTATTCCATTTCCTTTTGTATCGGTGAGCAATTCAGATCTATATCCAATCAAACCTCTTGCTGGAATCCTGAATTCAAGTCTCATATAACCTTGGTTTGCAGATGTCATATTCACCATCTCGGATTTTCTTTGTCCGAGTTTTTCCATTACTGTTCCCATGAATTCTTCAGGAACGTCTATCATCAAGTATTCTATAGGCTCCATTAATACCCCGTCAATTTCCTTGTTAATAACCGAGGGCTTTGAAACCTGAAATTCATATCCCTGTCTTCTCATTGTTTCAACCAATATTGAAAGATGAAGCTCTCCTCTTCCTGATACAACAAAAGCATCAGCAGAGTCAGTTTCCTCAACCCTTAAGCTTACATTTGTTTCCAGCTCTTTGAAGAGTCTGTCTCTCAAGTGCCTTGAAGTTACAAAGGTGCCTTCTCTTCCTGCAAATGGACTGTTATTTACACTGAATGTCATTGACAAAGTAGGTTCGTCAATAGCAACAAAAGGCAACGGATCCGGTGCGCCTATTTCACATATTGTGTCCCCGATTGTAACATCACCTACACCGGAAACCGCAACTATATCCCCTAGCTTTGCT
>JAEYNY010000057.1 GCA_023412275.1 Bacillota bacterium | reverse complement strand
AAATACTATCCTCTGGCATAATCCCTAATTTATTGATTGCCAAATTATATATTTCTATATCTGGTTTTAACATACCAACATTACATGAAAATATGGTTATATCGAAAATTTCTGATAACGTAGATTCGCCCCAATGCTTAGAATCAATCAAGTCAGCATTACTTATAAGACCAATCTTAATACCCTTTTCATGAATTTGTCTAAGTGTATCAAGTATAGTATCATCAACGGATAATAATGCTCTTTTCATTCGTTCTTCGCGTCGTTCAAGTATTTCTTGTTTTTCACTTTCGTTTAATTGATATGGCATGATATCTACAATTTTATCAATTATTTCTCTCTCAGTTTGCACATTTCCCAAAGCTCTTTCGCGATATAAGTGATTATCTTCAGCATATTTTTCCCATTCCATTGCTGAAATCCCTAAGACATCATATTCGTTTTTATCTGAGTATTTCGGATAAATCAACGTAAAAAACAAATCAAAAAATATAGCTTTGACCATCTTCATAACCTCCTAAATTCTCTGTAATTCACATATGGGTACTCAAACAATCTTAATCTGAACAAATCTACAAAAGTTATATCAACATTCATAGATTTCTAAGTACGATGTGATTTTTCCTAAAGTATATTCGCCATCAATTTGACCAAATTCAGGGTCGAGATATTTTCCTTTATAATAAACCACCCAGTGCTCATATTCCGGAAGATGAACGGTAAGAATTGCAATATCGGGGATTTTAGGATTCTTTTTAGATAATCGTATATTCTTTTCTGCATGCCTTACACCGTAATGATTTAATGCTTCAATAACTTTTCCTATAGTAATTCCAGAGCTTGTATGCACGATTTTGCATATTTCTGAAACTTCCTTATTTACTAACATTGCAATACAAGCCTGTCCACATGTTTTAAAACTGGGTTGCATAACAAGTTTTATATCGTTTATTTTTGTATAACTTTCTCGTTCAGTATTTTTGAATGGATTAATTTTTTCTATGGGAGCTATGCTTATTGAAAGGGTATCACCATCATCTATATTAATCGCATTTCGTATTTTTTTTGTAAAAAACAAACCATAATGCCCGTTCCCTCTAGCAAGTAATTGAACATCGTTTATCTGTATTCCATTAATTGTTAAATCAACCGAAAGTACACCCTTTTGATTAAATTTTTCCCATAAATTAAAGGGAATGTCTATTAAAATTCTTTCTTTCGGATTTGCTGGTTCCTTGAATACGGTGCTAAAGCTTAACATTGTTTACAGCCTCATTTCCTTGTATTATTTATTTGTTTTCATTTTTTGCCATAACAGGGTATAACAAGTCAAGTTGAAGTCCGTCTTCACGGTCAGGTAAATTCAGTCGATTAACATAGTTCAGGCTTTCTTCCAGACAACCGAACATGTTCTGATAATTGCCTTCTCCGCGGTAATCATATTTTTCACTTTCATTAACCCATTGAATAAGCCATTCCCATTCTGAAAATGCCCCCATAGGTATCATATGTGCCGCATATAAACCACCTTCAAAGTTCTTTTTTGTAAGAGGCTTCGGAACATCCATATTATCAGGAATAGTTACCCACATCTCATATCCATGATTACCATTTTTATCAGGCATAGGGGCATTAAATCCGAAATGTCGTAAATCTGGTTTTATTGATGTTAAGTTGCTGTTTTTAACAAATTCATCAATTATTGTACTAACTTTTTCCTCAGGGTCATCACCGAGATATTGATAAGCGGCAACTACTGAGGGCGGGAGGTATATTATTCTAACATCCTTATCCGTTAATTTACACATTATCCTGTTTGCCTGGTTTAAATCCTCCATAGATTTTTCCTCCTTAAAATTAATTTTTGTAATTGTAAGGGCATCAGTAATCTTAAGAATTGTTTCATCACCAAGTAAATCAAATTTTATATTGGATGATACACTTTCGTTAATTTGGTTAATAAATGACTTGAGAATGGATTTTATTGTAGATAAAGCAGTTAATTCATCGTCTATCTCATTCAGGTTACATTGTAAAATTTCAATCGCAGTAACAGCATCTTTATTGTTTAAAATTTCGATAATTTGCTTAAGTGGTATTCGTAGCTTCCTTAAAACAATAATTTGCTGTAGACGTTGTATTGAATTATCATCATACGTACGATATGCATAATCATTTATTTTTCCGCCTTTTATAAGCCCGATTTGTTCATAATAGCGTAAAGTGCGTGTTGAAATATTAAATAATTTTGATACTTGGCTTATTGTTCGAAATTCCATCTTATCCATAGCCCCTCTTTCGTTTACAATTGTAAAGTATGACACGACGTCAAAGTCAATATTTAAAATGAAGATTATTAATTAGTTACATAATTTTATGTAATCTGCTCTTATAAGTAACTTTCGTGCTATTTCTAAATCTCATCTATTATATCATAAGAATATAATCATGCCAATAAAACCCATAAAGAGAAGAGTTGAATTCCAATAACGGTTACACGTCACATTTATGTATGGGTAAACGGTTATCTGAAGCACGGTTGTTATTTCGTGCTCTGGTGCAAAGAAAAATATCGGTGTAAAACCTTAGAACAATGTAGAAGCTATGCGGATGAGTGGCTGGAAAGCAGGAAAGCTCTCTCTGCAAGTACACAGAAGTTAGAAGCTAGCTCCCTCGCTAAGATCTTTGGATGTTCTACCGTTGAATTTATAAAAACAGATGAGAGATTAAGAGCGAATATCAAAAGAAGTCGTGGAATCAAGAAACGGGATGCACATTTCTCTGAAACAAAGAATAAGGAACTGGTAGAATTCTGTCGTGCCACGGGATTAAGACGTGCAGAACTTTCTGCTTTGATGGGAAACTGTCTGAAAGAAGAGGATGGGAAGTATTATATTATCGTCCGCTCTGGTTCTAAGGGTGGGAAATATCGTGAAGTTCCTGTGAGTGAGAATATTGACTTGGTATTCCGGATAATGAATAAGGCAAGGGATGTGCTGGAATTGAAGTAAAATCAGCTCATGATATTCGTAGAACCGTTGCATCTGAAATGAGAAGAAAGAAAGTGGAAATTGAAGATATTCAATGGTATCTTGGTCACAATGCCAGAAGCCTTTTAAAATAAGGACTTCTGACGAAGTTAGTTAAGCGCGAGACGGCGCACGAGGTCCGGTGGACCTCGGTTCTGCGCGGACCGAAGCGGAGCGGAGACATTCGAACCCGCGCCTCCTCGCAACGTCTTTGCTCCGTAAAGTACACTTCGCAAAGCCGTCTGAAGAATGAGAACCTCGGCGTGTGTGCCTCCGTCCTCATTCTTCCGAATGCTCGGTCTGTATGAGTTCGAATCTGATCTAGTATTTGAACATGAAAAAGGTCCATCTTATCAGATGAACCTTTTTCATGTTAAGCGCGAGACGGGATTCGAACCCGCGACCCTCGCCTTGGCAAGGCGATACTCCACCACT
>JAEYNY010000034.1 GCA_023412275.1 Bacillota bacterium | reverse complement strand
CTGCAAAAGGTTTTAACATTATCGATGAATTTAGCTGCAAGGGATATAATACAAACAGCTTTCTTAAGTATATTGGTGGAATGAACAAAGGGAGACCGAATAGTGAGGACCTAAAACATGCAGAAGAGTTTGCTTTAGGATTAAGAAGAAAATAAACAGCCATTACCTTGGATTGGTGGCTTAATGCATTTTTCAAATAGTATAATTATTCTTAATGATCGACAGTTGGTAGCTAGATTACGTTACTTTCCAGTTTACTCAAGTACGGGGGTGCGGATGTTTTCTTGGACTTAACTTGCCAGTCCCAGATTACGTCTGTACTGTAATGGGCTCATTGCCCCGAGTGACATTTTAATACGTTTCTCATTGTACCAGTGTATATAGCGGTCTATTTCTTCTGAACTACAAAAGCAAAAGGGATTAGTGGATAGAATGAAAGATGATCGAAATAGTGACTGGGATGCGCTTAATAGGATTATCATTGATTTGGTATGGAATAAATAAAATACATACCTTTATCGCTATATTAACTTCATATTTAGTGAAATTTCGGCAAGAAGTATTTCTCCTCAATCTTCTACTTAAGTGGCACAGGTTCAATAAATTAAATGATACCCCTAGTCTTACAATAGGCAGTTGCAAGCTTAGGGGTATTTTTGCAGATTAAAAACTGTAATTCATGAATAAATCCAGCGCTATGAATTAATGACATTGTGTAAATGGTGATGGAATGAATACACGGTTTTCCTTGATTAAGCTTGTTTAATGATAAATTAAGATGTAAAATAGTAACAGGATAATTTTACTGATAGATAAAAGAAGAGTAGGTATGGTACATTATGCAAAAAGATAATATCGAACAGATGATGAAGGGTTTCGAGACAGCATTTATCAATCAGAGTATTACGTCTAATTTGGCATATAAACCCCTGTTTGTCTCGAATAATTACAAAGAGGGTAGAAAAGTGTTGTCTTCGATTGAGGATGAGCTTTTAAGGTGCGATCATTTTTATATAAGCGTTGCATTTATAAATATGAGCGGCTTAACGCCCTTACTGCAGACACTCAAGGAGTTAGAGGATAAGGGGATAAAGGGACAAGTCTTAACTACGGACTATCTAAACTTTAGTGAACCAAAAGCATTAGACAAGCTGGCAGAGTTTACGAATATAGAATTGAAAATGTATTGTACAGAAGAAAATAGCGATGGCTTTCATACAAAAGGATATATTTTCAAAGAGGATGAAATATACAGGATTATAGTCGGAAGTTCTAACATTACATCAAGCGCGTTGACTAAGAACAAGGAATGGAACACAAGGATTATTTCAACAGAGCAAGGTGAATATGTTAATCATATTATTGAAGAGTTTAATAGTTTCTGGAATTCAAAGTCAGCCAGAAGCTATTCGGAATTCATTGAGCAGTACAGGATTAATTATGAGATAATTAAGAAGCAGAGGGCAATAGCAAAACAGGCTGAAATCCCTTCTATTGAGCAATATAAGTTACAGCCGAATCGGATGCAGATTGAGTTCGTGGCTAATCTACAGAAGCTTATGAATGCGGGCGAAGAAAAGGCATTGTTAATCTCAGCTACAGGTACGGGTAAAACATATGCTTCTGCTTTTGCTTTGAGAGAGGATAATCCAAAGAAAGCTTTATTTGTTGTACATAGAGAGCAGATTGCAAAACAGGCGATTAAGAGTTATAAAAAGGTGTTTGGCAATACAAAGAAGTTTGGCCTCATCTCGGGAACTACGAAGGACTACGAAGCAGATTATCTATTTTCTACGATGCAGATGATGGCTAAGCAGGAAATAAGAGAAAGGTATGCTAGTGATGAATTTGATTTTATTATTATAGATGAAGTACATAGAGCCGGAGCTGAAAGCTATAAAAGAATTATGGAATACTTTAAGCCCAAGTTTTGGCTTGGGATGACAGCAAGCCCGGATCGTACAGATGGCTTTGATATCTATGAATTATTTAACCATAGGATAGCATATGAGATAAGATTGCAACAGGCGTTAGAAGAGAATTTATTATGTCCGTTCCACTATTTCGGTATTACGGATTTAGAAATAGACGGTGAAGTATTTGACGATACTACAGGTATCAGAAACTTTGCTAGACTAGTGTGTGATGCTCGAGTAGATTATATAATCGAGAAGGCGCAATATTATGGGTACTGTGGAGACAGAGTTAAGGGATTAATTTTTTGTAGCAGAAAAGAGGAAGCGAAAGAGCTCTCGGTTAAATTTAATTCGCGTGGTTATCATACAGCATTTTTATGCGGTGATGATTCACAGGAACGACGGGAAGAATGTATCGAACGTTTAACAAATGATGATAGAAGTGATTGGTTGGACTATATATTTACGGTTGATATCTTTAATGAAGGTGTTGATATACCGGAAATTAATCAGGTAATTATGTTAAGACCGACAGAAAGCCCGATCGTATTTATTCAGCAGCTAGGGCGAGGTCTTCGAAAGGCTGATAATAAGGAATATGTAGTGATATTAGATTTTATCGGTAATTATATGAATAACTTTATGATACCGATTGCATTATCCGGAGATAGGACTTATAACAAAGATACGATCCGAAGACATGTTATGGAAGGCTCAAGAATTATTCCGGGAAGTTCTACGATTCATTTTGATGAGATATCCAAGAAGAGAATTTTTAATTCCATAGATAATGCATCTACCACGAAAAGATTCCTGAAAGATAAATATGAAATTCTTAAAAACAGACTTGGCAGTATTCCAAGTATCTTAGATTTTTATGAATACGGTGAAATCGATCCAATGTTGTTCATCGAGTATTCGAGGACATATGACCGGTTTGTACGTATGGTCGATCCGGATTATACCGTAAGCTTTAGTGATGAGGAAGAGGCGATATTAGAGTTTATTTCTTCACTCTTGGTTAACGGGAAAAGACCTCATGAATTATTGATGTTAAGTATGTTGATGAAGGGACATAATATCTGTGAAACCGACTTTAAGGCTGAGTTAGATAATATCGGTTGCAGCTTTAAAGAAGGAGATTACCACTCATCAATAGCAATTCTATCAAAAGAGTTCATAAATACGCAGTCTGAGAAAAGTAAGTATGAGTGTATTGATTTTTTTGATAGGACAGCGATCCAACAAAGTCAGCTGGTACGAGCTTTAAGCTTCTATGCAAAATTGAGTCAACTGGAATTCCAAAAGGAACTAAGTTGCCTTATTGAGTACGGGCTTAAAAAGTATAATGAATTATATATGCATCATGATGCTGATAATCTGGTATTATATCAGAAGTATTCAAAAAAAGATGTTTGTAGATTGTTGAATTGGGAAAGAGATGATAGCTCCACCATATACGGATATAAGATTAAGTATGGTACTTGTCCGATATTTGTTACTTATGAAAAGAAGGATGATATAGCCAGTAGTACAAAATATGAAGATCAATTCGTTAATAACAAAGTATTTAGTTGGATGAGCAGAAGTCGTGTATCTATTGACAGTGCGGAAACACAAGAAATTATAAATCATAAAAAGAATGGTTTAAAGATATATCTTTTTATTAAGAAGAGTGATGGTGAAGGAACTGATTTCTACTATATGGGAAAGATTGCTCCAACTGAATGGACTGAAACTACCATTCAGAATGATAATGGAAAAACTCTTCCTATCATGAACTTCCAGATGGAGCTGGAGCATGCCGTTAGAAATGACATTTACGATTATTTTACCAAGTGATTAAGTGAGGAAATGTAATGAAGACAATTGAAGTAGTAGCAGCAATTATAAAGAAGGATGACAAAATATTTGCAACACAGCGAGGTTATGGTGACTTTAAAGGCTTCTGGGAGTTCCCGGGAGGGAAAATAGAGGCGGGTGAAACACCAGAGCAAGCTTTGGTGCGTGAAATCAAGGAAGAACTGGATGTTGTTATTAGGGTTGGGGAGTTAATAGATACTGTGGAGTATGATTATCCACAATTTCACCTGACGATGCATTGCTTTGTTTGTACTACTGTGGCAGGGGAAATGGTTTTAAAGGAGCATGAGAATTCAAAGTGGTTGACGAATGAAACACTGGACAGGGTGGAGTGGTTACCGGCGGATGTGGGGATATTAAAAGGTATAAGAGATTATTTGGCAAGAAATGACTTATAGAGGAAAAACCACTGAGATGCAATTATTATGAGACCTTGCTTCGTAGTGGTTATAGAGACATAATTACATGTTTAATTTACTAATTGAATAAAGAAATATACCTATTCTATATCACTTGCTTACAATATACAATATACACTTAATAAGGACAAATCAATTATAATAGCACCATAATTATACAAAAGTTAAAGGTTTGAGTATAAGATATTTGTCGAGTAATGATGTAATTCTGTGAGTCATTGATGGTGCGAAAAGACAAGTTAGTATCCCCTTCTAGTAAATCAAAAAATTAGTTCTTATATAAATATATTATACAAAAAATTCAAAAACAACAAACGTCAAATAAATATATACTTTTACTATGGTTCTACAGCAAATAGTAAATAACAGCATTATAAACTAAAATGTGTATTATTAAGCTTGAGTAATATAATAAATTGGTATATAATTCCATTATAAGTCGATTTTCCTATTAAGTTTTACTAGTTTAGTAAATTACATGATTTGTGATAATATATCACTCAAATCATCTTAAATTGTTCATAACAGGGGGAAAGTATGTTTAAGAGAAAAAAAACAATTGTTAATAATGAAGATAAAACCTACGATCCAATTGTATTTGTAAATAAACCAGTTATTGATCTTGCAGATGATGTTGTTGGGTTCGAATCACAAATTGATACAATAAAATGCTCTATTAATAACGGTGCAACGATGATAGGCATAGTTGCAGATTATGGGACTGGTAAATCGAGTATTACTGATATGCTTGGTTTTCTATTGCAGAAAAAACCTTTTAAATATCCTGCTGTGATAAAAATTAATATGTGGGACTGTTTACAAAAAGAAAAGAAATCTACAATTCCGCAGACTAATAGTACCCTGGTTGCAGAAGAAATATCTGATCTTACAAAATCTTTTCTATTTCAATTTGCTAATGGAAAGAGTTCTAAATTTGCTAGCTATGTTAACAAACGACTAAGTAAAAATTATGGGACTATTTCATTTAGTATGAATACATGGAAATTTTGGCCATGGCTAGTCGGAGCGGGAGTATGTTATGCAGTTAATCAGATTTTCACAAAAAACAATCTTTCGTTTATCAAATATCCTTTTGATAATATTGAAACTGTTCTGAAATTTGTACAGGATGTCTCTCCAATATTCACTGTTTTAGCTTTTGTTTGTCTTATCATAGGAGTTAAGGATACTTGTATTGCATATTCGCATTGGAAAATGCAATACAAGCGTGAATCTGAAATAAATGATGTTTTTGATATCTATGCTGCAATTATAAAGAAACTTGATCCTGGTAAAAACAAAAAACAAGTTATAATAATTGAAGATCTGGATAGAATTGTAGAAAAAACTATTATAATTGGATTTTTGAAAGAACTTTACAGATTTCAAAGTTCCTTAAGGAGCAATAATAAAAAGTTTATATTTATTATATCTATTAAGCCTGAAGCAATACTTGAAGACAATGGCGTTATACTTAAAACGGATGATATGCATATCTATTCCAAAATATTTGATGTGACTTTTTCACTTAAACCTATTCATTATGAAGATTATGATGCGCTTCTCTTGAAATTAATTAATAATGATACTATGAAGAAGCAACAACTTGAGAACTTAATAAAAAAACCTCTCGATACTACTCTGCCAGATTCTTTCGAATGGATTAAAAAAGGAACCAATCTTACTTTGCGAGATTTGAAAGATCGCTTGAATCAAGCTATTTCAATAATGGTTTCATTGAAAAACAAACAGTATAAAGTAAAGTCCTCAATTGAATTTAAAGCCTGTGCAGCTATTTCATATATGGAAAGTCAATATCCGAAGGATTATTACTATCTCATTAAAAGTGAAGAAGCGTTTGCTGAATTGATAAACAAATCTTATGAGGTTAAAAATCAGAAAGGTGTAAATAAAATCAAAGAATTAACCCAGAATTTTAATAAGTGTTTTAACAAATCAAACAAAGAAAATTCAAGTACCTTCAAATATACTGAGGGCTTTATTAACGATTTATGCCAACTAATTGTTTCTGGAGTCTTTGATGATGATTTTAGAATGTACTTTTATACGTATCCCAAAGGATGTCATATAAAAACTACTGATGAGAAAGAACTATGTAACCTCCTATTACTCCCTACACAATATCACGATTATTCTAAACTTGATGAGACTATAAATCGTGTTTATAAAAATGGAGAAAATAATATTATCACCGATATAATTAACAAATTAGTTACGTATCCTCCAGTTGTAATAGAGAATGATACTATTATGCGTATAGCTTGTAATAAATCTTATTCTAATGTATATCAAACATTTGAAAATGAATTTTTAGTAGATCTTGTATCTGATGAGCATTGCATCAATGCTCTTTCTAGATTACATCGAATTAATTTTAAGAATAAAACAGCTTTTATAAAATCTATTATTAACGGAGTTATTGATTTTGCAAAAAACAGTGAAGATTTTATTGCTTTTAGAAAATGTGTGATCGAAGCCTTTGCGGATGATTCAAATCTATTTAAGGAATTGTTCTCTAATGAAGCGGATGATAGAATTACTCAAATTTCTGAAGAAGAAATCGGAAATTTGGATAGTATAATAACAGCCATTGAATTAGTTGACCAAGATAATTTGTCAGAAAATGAATTCGAATATATAACTGACTTACTTAATCGAGTGAACTTGAGTATCTCAAATCAGAATTCTTTTGTTAAAGCAAAAGACATATATGATAAGTATCTGGATATTATTACGCCTGCAGATATCTCATTAAAACTATTTGAATTTTTGAAAACAAACGTATATCTAGAAGACAACTATTTTGAA
Source organism: Bacillota bacterium (assembly GCA_023412275.1). Lineage (GTDB taxonomy): Bacteria > Bacillota > Clostridia > Acetivibrionales > DSM-1351 > Ruminiclostridium. The sequence goes on along the minus strand of JAEYNY010000034.1, from coordinate 8,083 downwards.
ATCATTACTGAAAATATAACTGATAAGTCTGCGCTTGCTGATTATCTTAACAATTTCGATCCTTCAGCGCTATCTGAAAAATATATTGCACTAATTGATCAACTAGGATTTGAAAGCGGCTTAAATGATGGTGGACTTGAATTGCTATCAAGTAAAGGTAAGTTTTATTCAGTTTTACTTAGCAAGGCGGGCAAAGATCTCCTTGATACAATTGACTTTGCAGATGTAAACATATCCAAAATCATATTAAAGGATTGTTCACAAGTGATTAAATCTAGTGAAATAACGTTTATTAAAATTAGAAAATTTGCTTACATACAAAAAGGGATAGATATATATAAGGACCTCTATTTTAATAATTATCCACTTATAACTGCACAAGAATATCGTGATATTACAACAACAAGGCAAGCTATTTCAATGATCAATACCGCTATTGTTGACAGTTCTAATTATCAGGATTTAAGTAATATTTTTACAGTTAGGAAATATACAGCAGAAGAAATTGTGTTCTTATTTCATTATTTGTTTGATTTAGATACAAACATGCAACATATCACTTCTTCTGAAACAATTAGTGGATTAGTTTATTGCCTAGATTATGATGTATTAAATATAGTAACGCTTTCTATTAATCAAAGAGAAAAGATAATCTCATTAATTTTTGAGGCAATGAATTTAGGTCATGCTGATGCTGCTTTGTCTTATATGCAGCATATTAAATGTTTAATATCTTCATTAGAAGAGGTAGTTCAAGAAAGCGAAGAATATGATGAGGAATATGTTGAACTATTAAATTCTCTTGACCAGTATACAGATACTTCTATTGAATGGTTAAAAAATAATTATATTCATACAAAATTAACTCCTAAAATTTGTTCTATGCTAAAAGAGTGTGGTGAATATCAAAATTATATAATAGGCTCTGTACTCCGGGAAAACAATCTGATTTTAGACAAAGACATTCCTTTTACTGATTATGTAAAGGTTTATAGCAATGTTGAAGAGATCTTTCCAATAATGAGCAATCATTGGAGTTTCCTAGAACAGTTACAAAAAGAAAAAACTTACGAGGAGTTGAATATAGAACATATACGTCCTATCTATTGTGTTAAGCAACATTCAAATTTTTTTAAGTATATTTTTGATAAATTTGAAGATGCTGAAATAATTAATTATATAAATCAATTTGGTGAATTAGCCTCAGAAGTAGATAGCAAGGCCTTTCAGATGTCGGTATGTTCAACAAAGATAATGAAACTTCTTGGCGATAGGGAGATATATAATAAAATACATTTTAGATTATGGGATACAAACAAGAGGCATAAGGGTGTGTTTACACAAAAATGGAATGCTCACTGGAAAAAAGCTATATAGATATTCAACTTTTTATCAGTTTCCCCAAATAATTATGACATTTATTATATCAAATTTACTATGACTTAATTGCAATAGTTAAAGGAACCCTTTTGGATTATTAAGAAGTAGCTGATTATTCAAAACTAAGTTAAAATAGATGTTTAGTTAACATATTAATTAGAACGTATTGATATGAGTTATATAAAGTGAATTCGCTATTTTTCACAATTGTAAAGTAAACAAACTTCCCATTATTTTATTAAAGTTAATATTCAAAAATATCCGCTTGGGAGATTATCTGTTTTGTTTGAGTTGATAAATTAAAAACTACGTAGAGAAAGGAAAAAGCGTGATTCCGAAAAATCCAGAATTATTCAAGAAGAATAAAATATGCTTGCCAGTGGGCTCGTGCTTTTTCTTGCAGACTTCACTACTTATGGATATCACTGGTACGTGGATAACGGGATAAAGCCTTGCCCTAAAAACGTGGCAAGGCCTAGGAAGAACAAAGATGCACACCACTGGGTCAATGTCATTAAGTTAAGACGACAAATTAGATCTCTATACTAATAAAAGGTATAGTGGTCTTTTTTTAAAAAAATAGTTAACATGAATAAGAATATGTGCGGCCGCTTTCGCTATCGAATGAATAATGAGGTAGCGAAAGCGGCCTGAATATTCTTGTAGTTGGGAGCCACGATTCCGGAAAAATGGGAGCCATCGTTCCGGCGACACAGAGCCACTTTGTTTTGGCTTAACTAATTTCTCTTTCGAAGCATTGGATTTGTCAAGGCCTTGCCGCTGTTGCGGTGCGAAGCAGCCTTTACAAATCTGATGCTGAGTAAGTTGATGATTTAAGCCAAAGCAAAGGATTCATAAGGTGGCTCCCACCGACCGGACAGGTGGTGTAAAGTGCTCCGGAATACTCACGGCCCTTGTAATTAAGTAAATCTTGATTGCGATAAGGACATATATGAAACCGAAATATGTAAAGAAACTATTATTATGTAAAATTGAAAACGTTGCTGCAAATCCATCAGATTATTGTGTAAACTCGAGAACTGATTTTACGTGGAATTGTAAGCTTTCTCTTAAACAAATGCTAACTGGTATTATTGGTATGGGTGGGGGAACACTATCAAATGAACTGTTAGATATGTTCGATTATTCAGCAGACACAGCTTCTACATCTGCCTTTATACAACAGAGGAAAAAATTAAGCTTTTGAAACTATCTTCAAATCTTTTGAATATTCTTGTGCGATGAAATCGCAGTCAATCTTTTTCAACAGATATATCTTTAAAAACTAATGATAACGAATTAAGAGTTTTGGCTGTTGATGGCTCTGACATACAGATAGCTACTAATCCAGATGATAAAGATTCTTACATGCCAGGTTCAAATGGGCAAAAACCTTATAATCTACTTCACTTGAATGCTCTATATGACTTAAACCAATATCTCTACTCAGATGCGATAATACAGAAAAAGAGAGCATACAATGAACATAAGGCTTTCGTTGATATGGTAGACCATTCCACGATTCCCAAAGCACTTGTTATAGCTGATAGAGGATATGAGTCCTATTACAATATGGCGCACATTCAGGAAAAGGGTTGGAAATTTCTCATCCGAGTAAAAGATGGATCCACTGGCATAAAAGGCAGTTTCGAATTACCAAATGATAACTGCTTTGATGTACATATTCAATTGAAACTTACAAGAAAGCAGACAAATGAAATAAAAGAATTACTCAAGGATAAGAAACACTATAAACTTCTTCCTGCAACAACAACTTTTGATTATCTAACAGTCAAAAATAAGAAAGCTGAGCCAGTAAAGTATTATGAGCTGGGTTTTAGAGTGGTTAGATTTCAAATATCAGATGATGCTTATGAAACGGTATTAACAAACCTGGACGCGGGTGAGTACCCTCCAGAAAAGTTAAAGATGCTTTATGCAGCCAGATGGGGAATTGAAACATCATTTAGAGATTTAAAGTATACGATAGGATTATTGAATTTTCATTCTAAAAAGGTGATGTGTATCCAACAAGAAATCTATGCACGTCTAATAATGTATAACTTCACTCAAATGATTACCTCGCACGTAATCATAAAGAAAAAGCAAAGGAAATACATATATAGGGCCAACTTTTCCATAGCAGCGCACATGTGTAGATTATTCTATAATGGCAAAGCAGCATCACCTAATTTAGAAGCTATAATTGCCAAAGATATAATTCCAATAAGGCCTAACCGCCATCATCAAAGGAATATGATTACCAAGACATTTATTAGCTTCTTATATAGAGTAGCATAAATTATGCAAATTTGATAATGAATTTTAGGCAGATGTAGATCTGTCCTTTTGTCATGCGTTTAAGTAAGGAAAAAGTGGAAGGACTCTTTAATTAAAGAGTCCTTCCACTTTTTGGTCCAGAGCTTAGCTTATTGATCAAATGTTAACTTAATGACATTGACCAGTGGGTTCGCACTTTTATTCTTGCAGTGCTCGCTTTTTATGGTTAACATACATACAACAAAATAGACCTAAGACACATGAAAAAACTGTGCCTTAGGTCTATTTTGTTGTAAGCGGATAACGGGAATCGAATACATATCAAAACTAGGGAAGCAGCCCTTATTTAATGCTTGTCAGATGGCAGGACATGGTCTCTAGGTGACAGTTTATTACAAGGTAAATGATTATGTTTTAAGATAATGGGCATCGTTTGGTAGCCAGGGATGCTATATTAAATATAATACTAAAGTTTGCTGTGGCAACTTGTCAACGGCAAGTAAGTTTGTATTTTATTTTGTCGATGTTAGTGGTAAAATATGGTTGACTGGATCTCGAAATAAAATATAAATTATCAGGTAAGAAATTTTACTTCTGGTAATAGCAATTATGCTCAATTCGGTAAGTTATATTATATACACCATAAGTGAGTTCTCTTATGAGGAAGTTAGGCATAATTGTGATAATAATTGTAGAAGAGCGTGAGGTGAATTAATGAAACGAATATGGATGAATAAAGTATTCATTGCAAAGTTGACTACAACGATTATTGGAGGTTTATATGCGTTCCTTGGTTTTATCGGAACCTTAGTTCCACTCGATGAGATTATATCTGATAAATTGTCTGTATGGGAAAGAGTTGGAATTAGCTTGGGTGTTATGTTGGGCGCTTGGCTTATTTGTTTTACAGCAGTAGCCTTCATTTTAACTCACAAAAAACGGTTTGTGGTAATTACGGCGAACAGTGGACACAAACTATACTTACAGTATGGAGACTTATTCGATGAAAATGAAGTAATTAGGACCGACGAGCGCCGTAACATAATAATTCCAGTTAACAGGTGTTTTGATACTGTAGTCGATAATCATTTGGTCTCAGAACGAACACTTCATGGGATTGCCTTTAAAAAACTATATGCAGTGGGTAGGTACACAGAAGAATCTTTGAATTCAACCATACAGCAGTTGCTATCTTTTAAGGAGTATGAAAACATCGCAGAGATTGATAAGCCAGTAGGCAATCGGAAACGTTTTCCGGTTGGAACTGTTGTGGATTTACCAGGCAATGGTAAAGAACATTTTCTACTGTGGGCATTAACCACATTTGATAGAAACCTAAAAGCACATACCTCAATGCAAGAATATGCTTTGGCAGTTCAAAAATTGGTGGAAGCATGTAATACAGAATCTGAGGGTTTCCCAATCGTATTGCCGCTTGTAGGCACTGGGCTATCAAGGACAAAGAAGGATCAGCAAGATGTAATTACTTATTTAATAAATGTGTTTAGATTGAACAAAAGCGAGATAAATTGCGATATACATATTGTTGTACGAGAAGATATCAAAAACGAAGTTTCAATTATGAATATAAAATAGGAGGTAAAAATAATGACTAATTATAGAACAAGGACTTACATAGCAGGTGATTGGGATCATGACAAGGATGCTGTAGATCAGCTTCACAAATGGAATGATGGCCAATATTGGAGTCTTTCTTTTACGGATGCGCATGACTTAACATCAGCGAATGACAGCAGCCTGAAGTGTAGTATTAAGTCTTCGTTGAAAACCCGCATGAATGTCTCAAAGACAATTGTGCTTATTGTTGGCGAACATACAGACACGGTAACTGCTGGGAGTTGCAGATGGTGTGGCAGTTATAACAGTTATACATGTCAGTGTGCAAAAGGGTTCAGCGTAGATTATCGCAGTTACATAAAATATGAATGTGATAAAGCCATCGAGGCAGGTATTAAGATTATTGTGCTTTATAATACAACGAAAGTTGAAAGAAGTAAATGCCCAGAGAACGTAAGGTGGGAAGGAACCCATGCTCCTATGGTCTACAAAGGCGATGATGGAAAGTATTACTGGGACTATCAAGCTGTAAAAAAAGCATTCAATGCATAATGAAAATAAGGCATTTTATATTAACAGCCATGATGTTCAATTGAACATCATGGGTCTGGCGCACTTCCCATAGGAACAGAAATGCATCCGTAATATAAACAGTCAACCAGTACTTTATTATAAGTTTTTGATTGTAAATGGTAAACATGCGTACATCACCTCTGAGTTCAATTCATGAGATAATATCTTATAAAGTGTAAAAAGAGTACGAGGTTTTACACGATATCACTAAGGAGATTCTTATGAATACACAATTAGTTGCAAAAGATGTTAAGTTCGCCCAGTGTAACTCTGATTCAGGAATATATGTTCAACGGCTTGAAGGTCAAAGACTAGCCCATTTATGGAACCGATCACCGTTCCACTCCAGATATTTTTGGTGGTTTTCCGGCATATGCTCAACGATGGTGTCATACTGTCCCTTCCGACCATATAGCCTTCTGTGGGAAGCAATGCGGTTATGGTTATAGAAAAAGATTATATGCGTTTTATATATATTCGTACGAATTGAGTGTAGCATCCGTCGATGGATATGTGATAATTGAACTGAACGGTAGCTTGTTTCCACTCCACCAGTTCGAAGGGGGTAGCAGGTATGGGAGCCAGCAATACCAAATATGCCTGGAACCTAAGTGCAAGCACATGATGTAAGCTCAGGAGCAAGCAATTCTAAAGGCAGAAACCCAAAACGTTAGACATTTTATTTTTTTTAATTGAATAGACTAACTATTAAAAGTCAAGTCTAAAAATCAAGTTTTTGAAGGAATTGCAGAAATGCATTTCAAATAAATTTGAACATTGAAAACTGCATGACAAATAGAGCATCTTTTCAGGTGCTCAAAAAGGAGATATTCAAACGTATAAGTTAAGCTGATTTGATATATTTTTGCCCAGATTTCTCAAGCTGGTAAATTACTCTGACAAGTTTTTTTGCTGCATGAGAAATGGCAACATTATAGTGCTTGCCTTCCGCTCGTTTCTTCGCGAGGTAGGCTGCAAAAGTTGGATCCCAGTTACAGACGAACTTAGTTGCATTGAATAAAGCATATCGAAGATATCTTGAACCACGCTTTTCCATATGAGAGTATGAAGATTCCAGCTGACCTGATTGATAAGTAGATGGAGATAAACCTGCATAAGCGAGTATCTTATCAGGAGAATCAAATTTATCAAAGTTACCTACTTCAGCTATAATCATAGAACCCATGCGGTAGTTAATACCTGGAATGCTAAGAATTGGCGAATTGATTTCATTCATAATGGCCTTAATTTCAGATTCAATTTCATCAATCTCTGTACTTAATTCATGGATTAGCTTTATGGTATGTTTCAATTCAAGTGATTTTGCCGGCATATGAGAGCCAATAGATGTTCTGGCAGCGTCTCTGAATAGAATGGCAGTATCTCGATTATATCTCCCCTTAGAGGCTTCAAGGAGAAGATTTGTAAGTCTTGTTAGGTGCGCAGAACTGATTGCTGATGCACTTGGAAACTCAGAGAGCAAAGCATAGACAGAAGCTATATGAAGCGTGGGAACCAGTTTTTCTAATTCCGGAAATAGGATTGTCACAAGCCGTGTAATAGAAGTTTTAAGCTTTGCACGTTCCCTAACTTTATCAAATCGATAACGGGTTAATGACTTCAATTCTTCATTGTGGTAAGATGTGTCTGAGTAGGACTTTAAGTTCACATCAGACATGAGCATTGTAGCAATTGTATGGGCATCAACTTTATCCGTTTTCGTCTTTCTAAGGCTTAGACTTTTTCTGTAAAGATTGGTATGTAACGGATTGATAACAAAGGTGGGCAAACCTTTATCAAGAAGAAATCCCAGAATGTTATAACTGTAGTGTCCAGTGGCTTCAAGGCCTACTTTTACTTTGGCTAAATCATCTGAAACGGATGCAATTTTCTGATAGAGTTCATCAAAACCATCTCGGTTGTTTGGAATGGTAAATGCTTTAAAGAGCACTTCGCCATCTGAATTAGTAATAAAGCAATCGTGCTTATCCTTGGCAACATCAATTCCTGCGTATATCATAGCAATACTCCTTTGAATGTATTTGATACTGTTTTAGAACCACGGGAGCTCCTTGCGATTGTAACCTCGTTCTAAATAAACCGTCATGCGGTATCTAACTGATTAACAATTAAACAAAGAGACTGTGGTTGGAGCCTATTCAAAACCATCAAGTGGTAGGAGGCGAGAACCAATCCACAGTATCTAAAACAAGCATAGCTCTTACCTGAGAAAAGGTAAAGAAAAGCTATGACTATATAATACGAGGAGGAT
>JAEYNY010000015.1 GCA_023412275.1 Bacillota bacterium | reverse complement strand
CATTTGTCTTCCAAGACTGTTCTTTGGAAGCATTCCCTTTACAGCTAATTCAATAGCTTTCTCTGGGTGTTTTTCCATCAAGTGCTTGTACTTGATTTCCTTTAATCCGCCTGGATGAAGAGTATGGTATCTGTAAAGCTTCTGATCCAGTTTCTTACCTGTTAAAAGTACTTTTTCAGCATTGAGTACTATTACATGATCGCCAGTATCAACGTGTGGAGTGAAAATTGGCTTATTTTTTCCTCTTAAAATGCTGGCAATTTCACTTGCCAATCTTCCAAGGGGCTTACCTTCTGCATCAATAATGTACCATTTTCTTTCAACTTCTTGTGGCTTTGCCATGAAAGTTTTCATTTCTTAATACAACCTCCTTAAAAATCTATAACCTATTTATGTTAGCAGTTAGTTTCAGACTATTCACCAAAAGTAACCGTTTAGGACACTACAACATTTTAATATACAGAAATTTGTCTGTCAAGTAGAAAATGCGATGAATTTAATTTACCTCTCATTATCTCTCTATTTTTCTTAATATATCTCCATATCTCTTATATAATCGTTCGCCATTTCACTTTTTTACTTCAGCTTCTAATAATAAATCTCCATTAAATACAACCCCTGTGCAGGGGCGGTCTTGCCTGCCTTTGTCCTGTCAAGTCCTGCAATAATGCCGGGGATTTCAGATTCTTGCAGCTTTCCCATTCCCACGTATATTAGAGTTCCTGCTATTATTCTTACCATATTATATAGAAACCCGTTTCCGGTAACCTCTATGCAAATGATATTATCTTCTTTCTCAGAAACCTCCATACTATAAATATGTCTTACAGTACTTCTAACTTGTCCTCCTGTGGCCTGAAATGCCGCAAAATCGTGTTCTCCTATGAAATACCCTGCTGCCTTTTTCATTTGCTCAAGATTAAGCTCAGGCCTTACATGACAGGATCTGTTTCTCATAATAGCTGAATGGTGTGGAGCATTGTGTACTAGGTACCTATACTTTTTACCTTTTGTAGAGTATCTTGCGTGAAATTCTTCTGGAACCTCTTCCGAGTGCTTTATAACTATATCATCAGGTAACAAATTATTTATAGCATAAGAGAACTTGTCTCCTGGAATTTGTGAATCTGTAAGGAAATGCGCAACCTGTCCGTATGCATGTACTCCTACATCAGTTCGACTGCAGCCTGTAACCCCGATTTCTTCACCCAATAGCTTAGAAATTGCTTTTTGAATTACTTCCTGTACTGTTTTAGCATTTTTCTGAACTTGCCAGCCATGATAATTTGTACCGTCATATTCAATAGTAATCTTAATTTTCCTCATAAATTTATCTGATTATTCCTTTTCTAGAATAGCACATATTCCATTAGTAATATCCATGTCATAAATGCTACGGTTATAACCGTTACAACTGCATCACTTGCCGAAAAATGAAGCTGCTTCATTCTTGTTCTACCCTCACTGCCACGATAGCATCTAGCCTCCATTGCCGTAGCTAATTCATCTGCTCTTCTAAATGCACTGATAAATAGTGGAATCAACACAGGTATAAAACTTTTTGCACGCTCAATCATATTTCCCGAATCAAAATCCGCTCCTCTGGATGACTGCGCTTTTATTATCTTATCTGTCTCATCCAGTAGTGTGGGAATAAACCTTAAAGCAATAGTCATCATCATTGCGATTTCATGAACAGGTACTTTTATGCGTTTTAGGGGGCCTAAAAGCTTTTCTATTGCATCCGTAAGGGCAATCGGCGTGGTAGTATAGGTTAACAGACTTGCAGTAATTATAAGTAGAAAAAGTCTTATAGCCATCTTAATAGCTACATTAATACCCTCATATGTTATGCTTAAGAAACCCAAACTCCAAATTTCAGTTCCCTTTATGGTAAATATATTTATAATTCCAGCAAAAATAACAATAAACAATACCGGTTTCAGGCCTTTAAGTACGAATTTAACAGGTATGTTTGAGGATATTACCGTGATAGCAGTAAACAACGTCAGCAACAAATATCCCCAGTAGGTACTTATTAAAAAAATGAATATCATCATTATAAATGTAAGAATAATTTTTGTTCGAGGGTCAGCCTTATGCAGAAGCGAATCTCCCGGCACATACTGCCCTATGGTTATATCTTTTATCAATTGCCCGTCTCCTTCCACTAGCCTTCTAATGGTTCAAATACTTTGCTAATTCTCTTGCTGCATCTTCTACTGTAAATATATTCTCATTTATTCCGGGATAAACAGCTTTAAGCTTTTTCATCAGGTATGTTACCTGAGGAGCTGAAAGTCCTATTTTCTCTAATTCTTCAGGTTGTGCATATATCTCTTTTGAAGGTTTGTCCACGAATACGGTACCTTCATTCATTACAATTACCCTCTCCGTCAGTCTTGCGATATCCTCCATACTGTGAGACACAAGAATAATGGTCATGTTTGAATCTTTATGCAACTTGGTTATATAACCGAATATTTCATCCCTTCCCTTTGGGTCAAGCCCTGCAGTAGGCTCATCCAATACCAGAATCTGAGGAGTCATTGCTACAACCCCTGCAATTGCAACCCTTCTTTTCTGACCTCCGGAAATTTCAAAGGGTGATTTATCAAGAACTGCTTCATCAAGGCCCACCGATTGTATCGCCGCCATTACTCTTTCATCGATTTCATTCTGAGAAAGACCTTGCTTCAATAGCCCAAAAGAAATATCCTTCTTTACAGTTTCTTCAAAAAGCTGATGTTCCGGGTACTGAAATACAATTCCCACCTGGCGTCTTAATTCTTTCAGGTTCTTTTGCTTTGTATCAATCCCATTAATTACTACCCGGCCCTTTGTCGGCTTTAAAATACCGTTCAAATGCTGTATTAATGTAGACTTTCCGGAACCTGTGTGGCCGATAATTCCTATAAACGATCCATCCTCTATTTCAATATTTACGTCATGGAGGGCATTTTTTTCGAAAGGTCCGCCTCCCATATACGTATAATATAAATCTTCAACTTTTATTGGCATGTCCTACTCCTATGGTTAAATTATCTTATAACATTACAAACTATAATACCATAAATGAGCAATATTAGTGAAGGGTTAAGCATTTTAACACTTTTCCACTTGAACTATATATTTAATATTCATCTTGATGAATGAAATATCTCCAATTATATATTATAATATTTATTATTATAAGTTATGGAGGTTGTTAAACTAAATGAGTCAGCACTATTTTACTGAAAACCCTGAATCTGAAATAAAAGAAAAAACCTTTACAGAGAGGATATGCGGTTCTTCCCTTACTTTTACCTCCGTAAGCGGTGTTTTTTCCTTTGAAACCAAAATAGACAGAGCTTCTGAAAATCTAATTAAAAATTTTACTCCAAGCGGCTTGACAGTACTTGATATTGGTTGCGGCTACGGAGCTATAGGACTATTTATTAAAACCCTATTTCCTCAGCAAAACATTACAATGATAGATGTTAATAATAGAGCATTGGACTATACCAAAAAAAATGCCGCAAGTAACAACCTTTCCATCGAAGCCTTAAACAGCAATCTTTTTAGCTCTCTTGAAGGAAGAACCTTTGATGATATAATATCAAACCCCCCAATAGCCGCCGGTAAGGAATTGAACACCAGATTGATAACCGAATCCTACAAACATCTTTCAATAAATGGTGCACTATGGCTTGTAGCATTTCATAATAAGGGTGGTTCCACATTAAAGAAAGTTATGGAAACAATTTTCGGCAATGTAACTGATGTAGACAAAAGCGGCGGGGTAAGAGTATATAAATCAATTAAGAAATAAGTTATATTTCCTTTAAAATTTCAAAAGCCTCTTCAACTGTCAACGGTAGTTTATCGACATTAATACCATACTCTTTCAGACGATAAATTAGTTCAGTAACCTGCGGAACATCTAATCCCAGGTTTTTTACTGTATCAACATTACTAAATACTTCTTTTGGAGTCCCATCCAGAACAACACTACCATTATCTATAATTATTAGTCTATTTGCAATTGCTGCTTCATCCATATGGTGAGTTATGTGTATTATAGTAATACCATCTTCTTTATTAAGTTTTCTTAGCACATTTATAACTTCTTTTCGCCCTATAGGATCAAGCATTGAGGTAGCTTCATCAAGAATAATACATTCCGGCTTCATAGCAAGAATACCTGCAATAGCAACTCTCTGCTTCTGCCCTCCTGACAGCATATGGGGTGCACTTTTCTTATAATCTGCTATTCCAACTGTCTGTAGTGCTTCATCAACCCTTTTCCTTATTTCAGAAGGTTCTACTCCCAGATTTTCCGGTCCGAATGCTACGTCCTCTTCAACGGTTGTAGCTATTATTTGGTTATCAGGATTTTGAAATACCATTCCCGCAGTACTTCTAATATCCCACAAATTATTTTCATCAGCGGTATTTTTACCTAAAACAATAACCTTGCCTTCAACTGGCGTCAAAAGAGCATTAAGAAGCCTTGCAAACGTTGACTTTCCTGATCCGTTTCTTCCTAAAATTACTACAAAGTCTCCCTTTTCTATTGTAGTACTTACATGTTCCAATGCAGGAATATCAATATTTACTTCTCCATATGATTTATATGAAAAACTGACGTTTTCAATTTCGAACATATTATTACTCATAGAAAAGCCTCCCAATAGCAACCCTCTATATTTTATACAGTTATTTTATTTCTATCAAAGTATATAAATATAGGGATTAAACATTTTTACTGTTTAATCCCCATAATAATCACTTAGATATATGTTGATACATATATTTAAGTATATTAAACCAACTCAAGTATTACCATCTCTGCAGCATCGCCTCTTCTAGGTCCGAGCTTATAGATTCTGGTGTAACCGCCTTTTTTGTCCTTGTATTTAGGAGCAATTTCATCAAAAAGCTTATCTGTGATGTTGATATTCTCTCCATCAGCAGTTGTTGGTCTATATACCCAGTTCATTATAAGTCTTCTAGCATGTAGTCTTGAAGCATTATCAACAGATACCATATCTGTCTTTTGCTCTCTGTCTACTACAAAATACTTCTTACCGTTCTTTGATGTTTTAGTGTCGGTAAGCTTCTTTCCTTTGGCATCAACTTTTGCAGCACTAACCTTAATTTGCTTTGAAGTAAAGTTATCTGCTTCCTTGATTGCT
>JAEYNY010000003.1 GCA_023412275.1 Bacillota bacterium | reverse complement strand
TTTCTGTAACATTCAACAATGAGTTTGTTGTACACGACATCAAAGTAATCGAAAGTCAGAGCGGCCTGTTTATTGCAATGCCCAGCAGGAAAACACCAGACGGTGAATTCAGAGATATAGCACATCCTATAAATGCTGAGGCGAGAGAAAAACTTCAAACTGCTATTCTTGAAAGCTATAAGAACTCATAAAAAGCATTGATTCCAAGAACAAAAAAGATACTTTAATCGGGTATCTTTTTTTTATGTTATTCTAAATGTAATGATGTTCGAGAGAGGAATATAATGGAAATAAATTCTAGTTAAATTTTAGTTATATTAACGGGTTGAAATTATCTGATAAAAATGAGAGAATATATCCTGTAAAATACAGTGGGGGCTTAATAATGAATAAAATTGTAGGATTAGTCATTACAGACAGTAATAGCAGCACGTTTAAATCCAAAAAACCTGTAGAAAGCCATAACATACTCGGTCAAAGTGTACTGCAGTGGGCCGGGTCTGCATTAGCCGAAATTACAGGTGAAGCGCAATCAATACATTGTGATGATATTGATGGAGCTAAGGATTTAATCGGCAATTCGGAGAATTTTATAATCAACTGGGGAGACCAGCCGCTGATACTGGCCGATACTTTCAAGCATTTACTGGAAAAACACACATCAGAGGGGAACGACACGACAGCTATTATTTCCTGTAATGGGAAAGCTTCGGTCTATGTGTTTAAAAGCAAGAACTTTCTAGACCATTTAAATGAATTAGGTATTCAATCATTTTCAAAGTTTAACATTGCCCAAATTTTCCAATCCTTTCAAAACAAAAACAAGATATCTTCGGAAGATAAAACCCAATTTATTGTAGTAGATGACAGAGTAGCTCTTTCAACTGCTATGGGCGAAATTAAATCCGCTATATTGAAAAAGGTTATGTTGTGGGGTGTTACGGTAATGGATCCTTCATCTACTTTTATAGATGCAGGTGCGGTTATCGGTGAGGATGCTGTAATTATGCCCAATACCATAATAGAGGGAAATACAGTTGTCGGAGAGGGTTCTATAATTGGTCCTAGCTCAAGAATTGTCAACTGTAAGATTGGAAATAATGTTGAAGTAGCAAATTCAGTCGCATATGACAGCTCCATAGGAGATGACACTCATGTGGGACCGTTCGCATATCTGAGACCGGGAAGTAATGTGGGTAAGAACGTAAAAATAGGAGATTTTGTTGAAATTAAAAAATCAGTTATCGGAGACAGAACTAAAATCTCACATCTGACATATGTAGGTGATGCCGAGGTAGGTTCAAATGTTAATATAGGTTGTGGCGTTGTTTTTGTAAATTATGATGGAAAGAACAAAAACAAGACAATTGTTGGAGATAATTCATTTATAGGATGTAATGTAAATCTTGTATCGCCTGTTGTTGTAAAAAATGATGCTTATATTGCCGCAGGTTCCACCATAACGGAGGAAGTACCTGAAAATTCTTTGGCAATAGCACGTCAAAGGCAGACCATAAAGCAGGATTGGGTTACAAAGAAAGATTTAAAGCGAAAATAAACACACAATAATATAAATGTAATAAAAAGGAGAATTGAAATGAATCTGCACGGAAAGGATATTAAAATATTTACAGGTAATTCCAATAAGCCTTTGGCCGATGAAATAGCTGAAAAAATTGGAATACCCGTAGGTATTGCGAATGTTGGAAGGTTTAGTGATGGAGAAACAGCTGTTAATATCGGTGAAGTAGTAAGAGGTTCAGATGTGTTTATCATTCAATCTACTTGCCAACCGATAAATGATAACCTCATGGAGCTTTTGGTTATGATTGATGCGGTAAAAAGAGCTTCAGCGGGTAGAATTACAGCAGTTATTCCGTACTTTGGGTACGCCAGACAGGACAGAAAGGCAAGGGCAAGAGATCCTATTTCCGCCAAACTTGTTGCAAATCTTTTAACAATAGCCGGAGCAGACAGAATACTTACTATGGATTTGCACGCTCCACAGATACAGGGATTTTTTGATATACCTGTGGATCATCTTTTGGGTCTACCTATTATTGCTGAATATTTCAAGGAAAAATTTGCTAGTATGGAGGATGTTGTTGTCGTTTCCCCTGACGTAGGCAGTGTTACAAGGTCCAGAAAAGTTGCTGAAAGACTGGATTGCCCACTGGCTATTATAGATAAGAGACGTCCTAAGGCAAATGTTTCAGAAGTAATGAATATAATAGGTGACATAAGAAATAAAAAAGTAATCCTTGTTGATGATATGATTGATACCGGAGGAACTATTGTCAACGGGGCTAATGCTCTGATAGAGGCTGGTGCCAAGGAAGTATATGCAAGTTGCACACATGGTGTACTTTCAGGGCCCGCAATTCAGAGGATTAGTGAATCAGCAATAAAAGAGTTGGTTACATTAAATACTATAACACTAAGCGAAGAAAAGAAAATTGACAAGATTAAGTCTTTGTCTGTAGCAGGAGTATTTGCTGAGGCTATTGAGAGAATATATGGAGATATATCAATTAGTACATTGTTTACTCAAATATAACTTATATATTTGAATTTGATTTTCCGGGGCGGTTCTTTTTAGGAACCGCCCTTTTAGGCATGAATATATCATATACAAATGACAGGAGGCGGCACAGATGGGAGATGTATATCTTCTAGTGGGGCTTGGCAACCCAGGCACAAAATTCGAAAATACAAGGCATAACGTTGGCTTTGATACTATTGATTATATTTCAGCTAAGTATAACATAAAGCTCTCCAAAATCGGTTTTAAAGCGGTATACGGAGAAGGTGAGATAGAGGGAGTCAGAACCATTCTTGTAAAGCCTCAGACTTTTATGAACCTTAGTGGAGAAAGTGTCAGGGAAATAGTTGACTGGTACAAGCTGCCTATAGAAAGATTAATAGTAATATATGATGACATTGATCTCGAACCGGGCAAAATAAGAGTAAGACCCAAAGGCAGTTCCGGCACCCACAACGGCATGAAGTCCATAATATACCAACTTCAGGATGACAGATTTCCCAGAGTGAGAATTGGTATTGGCAGGGCACCGGAGAAATGGGATCTGGCTGATTATGTCCTTAGCAAATTCTCCAAAGAGGATAGGCAGGTAATTGACCAAAGTATTGAAAAAGCTGCACAGGCGGCAATAATGATAGCACAAAGTGGGCCGGAAAAGGCAATGAATAACTTTAATAAATAATTACAGCCGGAGGTTGCAGAAATGAACTTTTTTACAGATCCTCTCCTGAAAATAGATGAATATAATACCCTTTTAACGAATGTTCGGGAGGGGAAAGGGCCTGTATCGGTTATAGGTCCGTCAGATTCACAAAAAGTGCATCTGATATACTCCCTATGTACTCATTTACAGAGAAGAGGACTGTATGTAACATATAATGAAATGCAGGCTAGAAGGGCTTATGAAGATTTTGCTTTTTTTCTGGGAGATGATGTCCTGTATTACCCTCCAAAGGAGACTATGCTATATAATATAGAAGCCAGAAGCAACGATATTGTATATCAGAGGACAAAAACCCTGCTGAGGTGCTTAGAGGGAAACTACAAGTTGATTGTAATGTCAGCTGAAGCACTTATACAAATGATTTCGCCTGTTGAACTCTTTAGAGGTGGAGTTATCGATTTCTCAGTAGGTTTACAAATAGACCTTGATGAGCTGATCTCAAAGCTTGTTTTGTATGGCTATGAAAGAGTTGAAACTGTGGAAGGAAAAGCACAGTTTGCCGTCCGCGGAGGAATTATCGATATTTTTGCAGTAAACAGTGAACATCCTGTCCGTATTGAGTTATTTGACACAGAAGTTGATTCTATCAGGTACTTTGATGAAACAACACAAAGGTCTACGAACTCAATTGACCAGTGTATAATTGCTCCTGCAAGAGATGTAGTTTACAAGGAAAACTCAAAGGAAGCAATAATATCAAAGATAAAAAATGATCTGGCAGATTACGTTAAAAAGCTGAAACAGAAGGGCAATAGCGATGGTATTAAAAATATATCAAAGCGTGTTGAGGAAGATATTGATAACCTGGTTGAACACCATTATTTTCCGGGTATAGACAGATACCTTCCATATATATTAGAGACTCCTGCTTCCGTAATAGACTACATTGAGAGTGAATCAATAATTGTACTGGATGAAACCCTGAGAATAACCCAAAGAATTGAGAATGTAGAGCTTGAATATGAAGAACTTGCAAAGAGTCTTCTGGAGAAAGGCGGTATTTTGCCTAAAGGAGCGGGATGGGCTTTTTCTACAGACTCCATAGTAGACCGTATATTGAATTTGAGGATGGTAACATTGTCCGCTATTTCATCTAACAACTCTCTTATCAGGCCATATAATCAGATATCAATACCTTGTAAATCAGGGAACTCTTACCAAAACCACATAGATTTACTTGTTGACGACATAGGTCAGCTCAGAAAAAAAGAATATAAAATAATAGTTCTTTCAGGCCCCAGTGGCAGGGGGCACAGATTGGTTGAAACCCTTGCAACAAACGAGATTTCGTCAAGTTACAAAGATAATCCTGAGTACAGAATACAGAATGGAGAGGTTGTTGTAACTCACGGTAGTTTGCAGAAAGGCTTTGAATACCCAACGGCGGCTTTTGTTGTAATAAGTGATATCGAGGTTTTTGGCCAAGATAAAAGAATAAAGAAGGCAAAGGCAAAGAGAGCAGGCAACAAAATAAAAGCATTTTCTGACCTCAACGTTGGTGACTTTGTTGTACATCAGGCTCACGGTATAGGCCAGTATATCGGTATTGAAAAGCTCAGCGTTGGTGAAGTTAAAAGGGATTACCTTAAAATACGGTATCAGGAAGGAGACTTCCTTTACATTCCCACTAATCAACTGGATTTGCTCCAAAAATATATTGGATCTGAAGGAAAAACGCCCAAGGTCAATAAGCTTGGAGGAACTGAGTGGGCTAAAACAAAAAGCCGTGTAAAGGAATCTCTGCAGCAGCTTGCAGCGGAACTGATAAAACTTTATGCTCAAAGGCAGTCGGCTAAAGGTCATGCTTTTTGTCAGGATACCGTCTGGCAAAGGCAGTTTGAAGAGTTATTCCCATATCAGGAAACCGATGACCAGCTCAAGTGTATTGATGAAATAAAAAAGGATATGGAGTCAGAAAGACTGATGGACAGACTCCTTTGCGGAGATGTGGGCTACGGCAAAACAGAAGTCGCAATAAGGGCTGTATTTAAGTCTGTTATGGACGGAAAGCAGGTAGCATACCTTGCTCCAACCACTATTCTAGCCCAGCAGCTGTACGAAAACTTTAAAAAGAGGATGAGCGACTTCCCGGTTACAGTGGATGTTATGAGCAGATTCAGGACTCCCACAGAGCAGAAGAAAATTGTAAAATCCGTTAAGGCAGGAAATACAGATATACTCATTGGTACACACAGGCTTCTGCAAAAAGATATTGAATTCAAAGATCTTGGGCTTTTGGTAGTCGATGAGGAACAACGCTTCGGAGTAACTCACAAAGAAAAGCTTAAAACGTTAAAACCAAATGTTGACGTACTCACATTAACAGCTACGCCAATCCCGAGAACCCTTCACATGTCCTTGGTTGGAATAAGGGATATCAGTGTTCTGGAAGATCCTCCGGAAGAAAGATACCCGGTTCAGACCTATGTTATGGAGTATAATATGGAGCTTATCCGTGATGGTATAATCCGTGAGATGGCAAGAGACGGTCAGGTTTTCTATATGTACAACCGGGTAAGGGGGATTGACTTAAAAGCACAGGAAATCAGGACAATGATTCCCGAAGCCAGAGTTGCGGTTGCACACGGGCAAATGAATGAAAAAGAACTTGAAGATGTAATGTATGGTTTTATAAACGGGGAATATGACGTACTTGTATGTACTACTATTATAGAGTCGGGGCTTGATATGCCAAATGTTAATACTATAATTGTAGAAGATGCCGACAGAATGGGTTTGTCCCAGCTTTATCAGATTAGAGGAAGGGTTGGAAGATCCAACAGACTTGCATACGCCTATATCACATATAAAAAGGACAAGGTTCTGACGGAGGTAGCAGAAAAAAGACTTCAGGCTATAAAAGAATTTACTGAATTTGGTTCAGGCTTCAGAATAGCCATGCGGGATCTCGAAATAAGAGGTGCAGGAAACTTGCTGGGGCCGGAGCAACATGGACACTTAGAAACAGTTGGTTACGAAATGTATTGTAAGCTGCTGGATGAAGCGGTTCAGGAACTAAGTGGCAAGGAAGTGCGCACTACTGACGAGGAAATGGCAGTTGACTTAAATGTTAATGCATACATTGATGATGAATATATAAGCTCAGAAGAGCAAAAAATTGATATGTATAAGAAAATTGCCGCGATACAGAATGAAAATGATGTAATTGATTTGCGAGATGAGTTAATAGACAGGTACGGAGACATACCGGAAGAAGTTGAAAATCTAATGGACATTGCGTATATCAAGGCACTTGCTGTGGAGTGCGGTTTTATTGGCATTTCACAGAAGGAGGATATAATATTGTTTGCATTGCGTAAATCCGCCTCAACAGTGTCGCAATATCTGGGAGTGCTTATGGATAAGTACCCTAGAAGGATTATGCTTAATGCCAGCAGCAACCCTTATTTGTCATTTAAATTAATAAATTCATCCGGCAGAGAAAATTTGGCAAATATTAAGATATTGTTACAATACATTATTAAATTGCAGTCTAATGTATAATTGAATATAATTATAATCGAAAGTAATTTGTAAAATTCAGGTTACAAATTAGGTTTTGAATAAAAAAATGGGGAGAGATTACCTTTGGAAAACGAAAACGCTAAAGTGAAAAAGACATCAAAAGGGCTAATTATAGGAATTATTGCGGCTGTACTGGTAGTTGCAGTAATAGCTGTAGTCGTTATTTTTAGTATGTCTTCAGGAGATGTTGGAAAAGTAGGAGATCAAAGTATTACAAAACAGGAATATCTGGTATTGTCAAAGTTTAATATGAATTCATTCCTTCAAAATGCACAAAGTCAAGACGCTACAAAGTTTGACTGGAACCAGAAATACCAAGGAAGTACTGCAAAAGAACAGATCAAGAAAGCTACACTCGATAGTATCCAGGAAATCAAAATTCAGTTGATCAAAGCAAAAGAGGCCGGTATCAAACTTGAAAAGGCAGACTTGGATAATATAGATAAAGCTATCGATCAAAGAATTCAAAATGCAGGCGGAAGCAGAGCAGAAGCCGAAAAACAGTTGAAAAATGATTATGGTGTATCTCTGGCAGACTACAAAGAAGTTTATAAAGAGCTTGTTTTGTCACAGAAATACATTGAAAGTGAAAAAAACAAAGTTAAAATAACAGACGATGAAATTAAGAAGCAATATGATGAACATAAAGCTGACTATGATAAAGTAACTGTAACACACATTCTCGTTGCTACACAAGATTTGCAAACAGGTGCAGCCTTCACTGAAGGTAAGAAGAAAGAAGCTAAGGAAAAGGCAGACAACCTTCTGAAACAAATACAGGAAGGTGCTGACATGCAGGCACTTGCTGAGAAGAACTCCGATGATAAGGGCCAAGACGGAACTGTAAATAACAAAGGTGTTTATACTTTC
The DNA here is from genome assembly GCA_023412275.1 of Bacillota bacterium. Classification (GTDB taxonomy): domain Bacteria; phylum Bacillota; class Clostridia; order Acetivibrionales; family DSM-1351; genus Ruminiclostridium. The sequence goes on along the minus strand of JAEYNY010000003.1, from coordinate 544 downwards.
GGTAAGGGAGAAATGGTTTCCCAGTTTGAAGATTGGGCATTTGCAAACCACAAGGCAGGAGATACCGGTGTTGTTGAAACTTCATACGGATATCACGTTATGAGGTTTGAAAAAAGAGAAGAAACAAAGTTTGCTGATGTTAAAGACAAAATAAAGTCAACAATCCTGAATACCAGATTTAATGATGAATTCTTAACAAAGAAATTAGACAGCTGGAAGAAAGAATTTCCACTTAAAAAAGATGAAGATGCTTTAGCAAAAATTGACAAAACCCTGTACAAATAATTTATACTAATATACACTACTTTTTATAAAAAATACAAGGGACTGAACGCACAATGAATAATTGTGTATTCAGTCCCTTTTTACAACTCTAAAATATATCTATAAAATGGTTGGTTCTAATTGTACTACCAATTATGTATAAAAAATCATCAACAAAACAATAATAAGACTAAAATAACCTATTAAGGAGGTAATATACTTTGAAAGCAACTGGGATAGTTAGACGTATAGACGATTTAGGAAGAGTTGTAATACCAAA
>JAEYNY010000001.1 GCA_023412275.1 Bacillota bacterium | reverse complement strand
ATCATTATTTTCCGAGATTAATATAGAATCAGAAAGTATAGCAAGTATATCGGAAGAACATGCTGCTTCTACTGAGGAATTAATGGCAATTTCGCAGGAGCATAATGCAAACATAGAAAGTATTTATGCATTAATGCAAAACATTAAAGCATCGAGTGATAGCTTGTATGGTATTATGTCGTAATAAATTATAATCTTGCAGTAATTGTAGACTTCGATTTTAGCGAAAACGGTACCTGTACCAATTTCGTTTTTATCATAAGCGCCATCTTTTAGAAATAATATTATTTTCTATAAGGGCTATTATAATGGAGGGTTTCCCCCATCGACAGCAGTAGTGAAAGTCGTCAGAATAAACCACAGGATTCCTAATAAATTTTTAATAAATCATGTAATTATGGTTATATTCTATAAATGGTATTGACAGATACTATATTATATGTTAAATTGTAACAAAGGAGTTGTCAGACAACTCACAAATTGGAGGTAAATATGCATATAGAAATAAAAGAATGTACATTAGAGAAATTAAATAATAAAGAGTTGATTATTAGAACCCGAATTCCTAAAGTACCAATGTACGTTATGGTATATAACATAATATATAATCTTATTCAGAATGGAGAGTTCAAGGAAGGAGAGCAGATACCTACCGAGAATTTCTGGGCTGAGCATCTGGAGGTATCTAGAAGCACAATCCGTATGGCCTTGGTAATTCTCCAAGAGGATGGGATACTTGTTACTCAGCAGGGAAAGGGAACCTTTGTTGCCGATCGGAAGAGGAGCGAAAAAATTCAGGTAAGTGGACTCAGCTTTCAAGCAAAAGACATTATTTCAGCATCAAACAAGGAATACTCCTGTAAAGAGCAGCTTTTCCGGTATGTCAATTATGATACCTTTTTATATGAAAAACTAAAACCGGGAGAAAATGAGAGAATAGGTATCATCTCAAAGAAACATTATGCAGATGGGCAGCTTGTAGCTGTCAGCCAATACTTCTTTCTTTTGGATAAGAATGTTTTGAAACCAAAAACCGATTTTACAACTGCATATAATTACTACAAAAGCTTGTTGAATAAAGAGAATTGTAAAACCCATTATTCCTTTGCTCCTACTATGGTGAGCAATGAGAATAAGGACATGTTTGGTAAGGATGTCGCAGATGCTTTATTACTTATCAAATACGAAGTATTTGATGGTGATAGAAGAGTTATTTTTTCAAAGGACTATTATAATACGAATGCAATCAATGTGGAGCTGATTTCAGTCAGTCATTAGATTATAAGCAAACCTGTTACAGTTAACAGCGGGTAAGTTGTCATACAACTTACAACATACAAATTTGGGTAAAAATAACAAAAGATGATGGAGAAAAACATGAAAAATAAAAAACTGTTATTTGTTATAAAAATAATTATTTTAGTATTTAGTATAGCTATTTCTTCCATGGGGATATCATTATTCTATGCACTTAATATAGGAACTGACCCCATATCTGTATTGGTTGATGGTGAACATAATCTTCTTAAAATGTCCTTCGGCAATATCACGCTAATGAATAATCTTGTTTTACTTGCCTTTGGTTTTATCTTTGCTAGGAAATATATAAAAATAGGAACTGTAGTGAGTGGATTAACAACAGGATATTTTATTAATCTCTTTGTGCCTATATTTGAGGCAGTAATACCTTCCTCCACTGACTATATCTATAAGGTAATCCTTTTAATTCCGGCAGTTACGCTTCTTGCTCTTGGAATAGCGGTTTCAATAAGTCTGAATTTTGGAGTAGGAACAATGGACCTGATAACGCTATCTATAAGGGATAGAGTAAAGGTAGAGTTAAAATGGATAAAAATTGGTCTTGATTTCATTTATACTCTTGTGGGATTTTGTATGGGCGGAATTATCGGAGTTGGAACAATAATAGGGGTTTTATTAACAGGTCCTCTCATCGATTTATTTATGCCATTATCCGGCAAAATTCTTGGAAACCTTGTAAGCAAAAGCAATAAAGAAATAAAGCAATAAACACTATGTATGACTTAAGAATAACAGAAAAGGAGAAATTGATATGGAATTTGTAAGCAAGAAATTTACAGATCAAGAAGGTTGCATGTTCTATACGGGATTAAAAAATGGAACAGTTGCACCAAGTGTATTGTTGCCGGGAGATTTAGCAAGGAGCAAGGTCATTGCAGACTGCTTCAAGGAATCTACATATCTTGGCAGGAAAAGGACCTTTGTCAGTTATACCGGTAAGACAGAAAAGGATGTTCCTATTTCGGTTGTATCCTCAGGGATGGGATGTATGGCTGTCAGTGTATCCTTGGAGGAAATGAAACATCTGGGAGTAAAAAATGTTATTCGAGTTGGTACCGGTGCAGCGCTATTGAAGGATTATAAGCCAGGCTCAATGATTATTGCAACAGGCGGTGTCCGTGGTGAAGGAGCTTCCCATGAATATGCTCCCCCGGAATTCCCTTCAATTGCAAACTATCAGGTAACCAATGCTTTAATTCAAGCATGTAGGGAATTCGATGAAGAGCCAATCATCGGTTTATACCGATCACATGATTCCTTCTATAGGGAAACCAGCGTGGTTATGCAGGAAACCTCGGAACGAATGAAGGTATGGGTGGATGCCGGTGTAAAGATGGTTGAGAACGAGAGCTCAGCTATGTTTATAATAGCACACCGATTGGGCATCCGTGCAGGCTCCATATGTGTATCTGAAGGAAGTATGATTGAAGGTACTGACTTTTATGAAGGGCCTCCGACAAAGGAAGCATATCCTGAAGTTTTGGATCCTGAATTTATGCCAACACGTATAAAATTAGCATCAAAAATAGCAGTGAGAGCTGTAGAGATTTTGGATGAGATGGACAAAAAAAATAATGGAAAGGGGCTGACTTCATGCCAGTAAAGAATGGTTTTGCCAGTGGTAGACTGGAGCATCCGGACGGAAGATTGCACCATATTGGTGTAAAGGAAGATGGAATCACGAAAAATTGTATTCTTACCTCTAATCTCGAGAGAGTGAAGGTAATAGCAGATACCTTTGATACGGCAGAGAAAACAGGTGAATACCGTGAGTATATTACCTACAAAGGAATGAAAAACGGTATCCCGATTAGCACGATGTCAGTGGGTATGGGCTGTATGCCAACAGCTATTGCAGTAGAGGAATTAAATCATGTAGGCTGTACAAACCTAATTAAGGTCGGAACCTGTGGAGCCATTCAGGCAGGTGTCAAGCCGGGTACGATTATCATTGCAACCGGTGCAGTACGCGGTGAAGGTGCCAGTCTGGAATATGTTAATCTTCAATATCCCGCAGTGGCAGACCTGGATATTCTAACAGCATTAATTGAGAGCGCAGAGGAATTAGGCGAGGAGCCGATTGTTGGAATACTTCGTACCCACGATGCATTATTCATGGAATCAATGTTTGCCCATGATGGTATGGAAGAAAGAATTAAACCATGGATCGATTTGGGTGTTGAGGGTATTGAGAATGAAGCATCCTCTCTGCTGACCGTAGCATCAATACTGCAGTGTAAAGCCGGTGTGATATGTCTTGCAGTGGAAAACTATACGGATAAGACTAGGATGGACTTTACGAAGGAGTATGGAGACAGAATGAATACGGTTATAAATATTGCAACTATGGCGTTTGAAAAAATTAACGATGAATTTGGTAAATAACATAAAAATCAATGGATATGTATTATGGGGAAAGTAAAAAAGGAGGATAACTTATGAAAAAACAGTGGCAAAAAAGATTAGTAGTTATGTTACTTGTGGTTACGACGCTAACTATGGCAATTACCGGATGTGCAAAGGATAAAAGCGGTGGCGATGAGGAAAAAGCTGGTTCAACAGACAACACGGATACTAAAAAGTCATTAGACATTGGTCTTGTATATAGTGGCGGCGGCCGTGGTGACAAAGGCCTTAATGACATGATGTATGGAGCTATGGAGAAGGTATCCAAGGAATATGGCTGGACATACGCTGACATGGAGAATGAAAATGCTGCAAATGTTGAACCTGCTAACAGGCAATTCTGTGAGCAAGGAAAGGATGTAATTATCAATTTCGGATTTGGCTGTATTGATGTTGTCAACAAGTTAGCAGTAGAATATCCGGAAATCAAGTTTATAACCATTGATGCTGTAACAAATGAATTACCTAACGTACTTAATTTTACATTTAAAGAGAATGAAGGATCATTTCTAGTAGGGCTTGTTGCTGGGTTGATGACAGAAACCAATAAAGTAGGATTTGTTGGTGGTATGGAAAATGACCAGATTAAAGGATTTAATGCCGGTTATATTCATGGTGTTAAAACTGCCAATCCAGATGCCGAGGTTATGAGCGCTTACTGTGGTGCAACAGTGGCTGCCTTTGGAGATCCTACGAAGGGTAAGGAAATTGCACTCTCGTTCTATGATGCTGGTGCTGACATTGTATTCCATGCATCGGGCGGATCAGGAATGGGTGTGTTTGAGGCAGCAATTCAGAAGGACCTGTGGGCAATAGGAGTAGATGCCAATCAACAATCAGAAGCACCTGATAATATACTGACCAGTATGTTAAAAAGGGCAGATACAGCAATTGAAAATGCTTTAAGAGATGTAGCTAGCGACAGCTTTAAGTCCGGTCATGTTGTTATTGGGTTGGTAGATGATGGCGTTGGATATGTCAATGATGAGACAAATGCGGGTAAATTACCGGCAGAGGTTATATCAAAGGTAGAGGAATTTGCAAAACAAATCAAATCTGGAGAAATTGTAGTAGATACAACTCTTAAATAGTAACAATATCAATGTACTAAACAGTCATAAGGGTAACCGGTTTGTAAATGATAGCAGGATACCCTTCTGACTGTTCCCCAATATCAAATAGTGTGAAAATAAATTTTTCATACGGCAAATTTGTGCTGACGCCCAAATTCGCAGGTTTCGGCAGCATGGAGGATTAAGATGGACTATATATTGGAGTTGTGTAATATAACAAAAACATTTGGTAATCTTGTTGCCAATGATAAGGTTACGATTAGGATAAAGAGAGGGCAGGTTCACTCTATCGTTGGAGAAAATGGAGCTGGAAAGTCAACCATGATGAATGTTGCATTTGGGCTACTACAGTATGACGATGGTGAGATTATCATAAATGGGGAAAAAACAGAATTCAAATCCCCTCTGGATGCAATTGATAAGGGTATTGGCATGATCCACCAACATTTTATGTTGATTCCAACAATGACAGTCCTTGACAATATCATCTTAGGTTATGAAACAGGCAGAATAAAGCTAAACCGTAAGAAATCTAGAGAAGAACTGAAACCTCTGTTCAAAGGAATGGGCCTTTCAGAAGATATAATGAACGCAAGAATATCTGAATTATCAGTAGGTATTCAGCAGAAGATTGAGATTATTAAAGCACTCTACAGGCAGGCTAAAGTCATAATATTTGATGAACCAACTGCTGTATTAACACCACAGGAAATTAAAGAATTTTTTGTGTTAGTTAAGGATTTGGTAAGTCGGGGTAAGACGATTATATTCATATCCCATAAGCTTGACGAGATTATGGAGATTTCGGATGAGATATCGGTAATGAGGTCAGGAAGGCTGATCGGCTGTGTCCGAAAGGATGAAGTAAATCAGGATATCCTTACAAAGATGATGATTGGCAGGGATTTAGGGGAACAGAAGGTAGTCTATAAAGACAATCATAACGATAACGTTATTGAAGTCAAGGAACTCACTACAATTCCCAGAAGAGGTGGGATGGCATTAAAAAACCTAAGTTTTTCTGTAAAGAAGGGTGAGATATTCGGTATTGCCGGTGTAACAGGGAATGGACAGACAGAGCTTGTTGAAGTCCTTGTTGCTTTACAGAAATCAAGTTCCGGAAGCATAATTATTAATGGTATTGATGTTACCGGGATTCCTGCTCATAAGAGAACGGACAAATTATCCTATATTCCTGAAGACAGACAGAAAGAGGGGCTTATCATGCCTTTCACAGTAGCTGAGAATTTGATTTTGGGAAAGGTAGATTTGCCTGAATTTATAAAAAATAAGTTTTTCATAAATTTTTCTTCTGTTCAACGGAATGCTGAGGTAGCAGTTTCCGATTACTCCATAAAAATATCAGAAGATATTCATGATAAGGTAAAATCTCTTTCCGGAGGGAATCAACAGAAGGTGATTGTTGCTAGAGAGCTTAGCAGAGACACTGATATCATCCTTGCTGTAAACCCGACTCGTGGAATTGATATTGGTGCTATTGAATATATTCATTCCTGCCTAATTAAGGAAAGGGACAAGGGAAGAACAATACTGCTGATATCCAATGAGCTCTCAGAAATCATGGCATTATCAGATCGGATTGGCGTTATCCATGATGGGAAAATTGTAAAGGTTTTTAATAACTATGAATTATTAAGAGAAGAGGTTGGCTATTATATGCTCGGAGGAAAGGAAGCCAACTATAGTAAAGGAGGGGAGGAACACAATGAAAATTAAAAGTATGAAGAACATAATCCCTTCATTTATCTCTATCATAGCAGGGCTGGTATTAGGAGCTATTATAATACTGATTAGTGGTGATAATCCTTTCACGATTTATTATTCTATGTTGATTAAACCTTTAAGTAATATAAAAAATATTCTTAATGTATTTTACACAATGACTCCTCTCATAGTCACGGCCATGTCATTTTTAATAGCCTCCAATGCCGGCATGATTAATCTTGGAATAGAAGGTCAGCTTCTATTAGGATCATTAGCAGGAGTTTATGTTGCAACATTATTTCCATTCCTACCCTGGTACATATATATAC
>JAEYNY010000211.1 GCA_023412275.1 Bacillota bacterium | reverse complement strand
TCGGCGTGCCTAAACCATCCCAAAGTATACTGTATAACTCGCCTCACGAAATAACTTTAATTTTAAGGGATACATTGGAAAAAGGCAATTTTATTGAGATATTAGAGTTCCCATTCCCCGATAATTTGGTTGATGAAAAAGGGTTCTATTATGGTCAGTTGATAGTTACACTCGTGAACCAACCAATTTTAGATTATAGACAGGATGGCGAATACTGTCAGTCTGACCTCGAAGTTGCATTAGGTACATATGACTCTAAAAAGCCAAGGGACATCACAAAGAGGAATATAAAGAACCCCGTTGGACGTGATGGCAGTCAGAATATATTGAATCAATCTTGCTTTAGCAGAAGAATTCTTAATAAATATTCTGGAGATTTTTGTGCAAAGGAGAGACTATTAATTCAGTATGGAGATAAATTTCACCCTGTAAAGAAATATGCAATCGATTTAAACGATATTAAGCCTTCTTTTAAGGAGCACAATTTGACGCATCCTAAAAAATGGTATCTGAAAATTGATGGGTTATATAGAGACTACATAGAAAATAAAGCAATAACTGAAAATATGGAACTCTTCCAAGACTTTTGCTTAATCGTTACAATTAGAGACCCACGTAATGAGCATAATGTTTATAATGATGTTACCCAATTATTGCAGCAAAATAATTTCATCCACAATAATATAAGACTCAGACAAACTGTCAAAGTACCTGCGTCTTAATATAATACAAGATAAAAGCGGAAAGTAGTTACAGCTACCTTCCGCTTACAGGAATACTGACGGATTCCTAATTTGTAGTTCTTTGTTCACCTGATATATATTATAGCAAAGCACTTCATATTTATCAATCACCGTCAGGGACTGGAGGTAAAACCATGACTAAACCAATACATACTGTTCCAAGTCCAAATGGCGGTTGGGATAATAAAAGACAGGGAAGTTCACAAATACTTAGCCACGCTGGCACAAAAGCCGAAGCAGTAAAACTAGGACGATCCCAGGCTATGAACAACAATACCGAACACTTTATTCATAACAAAAATGGCCAATTTGGCGAAAGAAACAGTTATGGTAGAGACCCATTCCCTCCTAGAGGATAGTACTTATAAAGTACAAACCTAATACCTAAAAATTCTAAGTCAGCAGTATTCTATGCCTCGCTTTAAAGCGAGGCATAGAACCAAAAAAACACATCCAAAGTTATCTGAATTGACTTAATATTAATCTGTCCATAAACATATTCCCCCAATAATATATGGTTAAATATTACATATCATTTATATTTTAGAAAGAGAGGTAAGCATGCTTAATTCAATCACTGCTTATATTACAAGCAACATCGGCAATATTGTCAATGACACAGTTTTTGCATTTATCGGTATTGTTCTAGGATTTATTTTCACACCAAAAGACTCAAATCCTTCCAGAAGTAATGAAACTAGCAAGAAAAAAACTTTAGTAGCAATTAAAGAAATAGTAATAATAAAACATTCTTATAAAGAAAGGAGTTCAAAACCACAGCATTCCTCCTGCAGTTCAGATAATGATTTTTTGATATTTGTCTTCATAATTTCAATAGCTGCCGCATACCTATATTCAAAATATCATCAAGAAATATTGAATACTTTTACTGGATTTACCTTAATGGCCTTAGCAAGCATTATAACAATTGCAATTAAACTTTATCGCAACAATAACTATGACTGGCTCAATAAATTCTGGACTGTTTTTATGTTTGTCATTATAGGATTCAATCTGTCCATTATTGTTTTAATGAAAGGTCAGGACACAACACTCACAGGTGATTTATCACTAGTAAACAAAGTGTTAAGTTACTTAGCCGGTTTAATATTTGCAATAGTTCCTAATATTATCTTACTACTAGTCCTTGTACATCTTTTTGCTTTAAACTCATACCTGGCGAAGAGTGGGAAGCTTTCGTCAGCAATCCTCCGTAAAACTGGCCTATTTGTAAAATATCCAATAGGGCTTTCTTCTTTTGCAGTTATTTATTGCATTATAGCGATCCTTTTCTCATCAGGTGCTGTTAATGGTTGTATACAAAAGCAAAACGAAAAGAATCTTGAGCTATTTACGAAATCAGTGTATGAACAGTCAAAGTGATTTGCCAAATAACATTGATGTTTTTATCGCTCAAATGCTTTATAAGCCCGACCGTTATGTGATATGTCGGGCTTTTTCAATTATACTTCCCACTCCAATTCCAAACCATCCTTGAAAGTAAAGGTTATCTGCTCCTCCGAATGTACGGTTATCTTATCCAGAGTTGCTTTCCAAAGCTCCTCGTCAAAATCTGCTAGAAGCCTGTTGCTCTGCTTAAGCTTGCCAATGAAAGTTCCCATACTTTCTCTCTTGGCGGTGCGTTCCAAGCGTTTGCCATTTATTTTTACAAGACCGTTTTTACCTGTTTCATAGCGTTTCACCAGTGCTGTATACCTCTGCTGGTACTCCTGCTGGTCAAGTGCGGAATGAGCGTTTTCCTCCACGCACTTTCTAAGGAGTTCTGCCACAACATCACATTCATTCTGGAGCCTGACACTTTCCTTATCAAGTTCGGCAGTGTCGGTCAAGGCATGAATTATTTCTTCATAGCCATGCAGAATCTCATCCTTATTATTAATAAAGCTATTGAAAGCTTCTACAAAAGCCTCTTTTATTGCGTTTTCATAAAGGTGAGGTGTATTGCACCTCCTATCGTTTTTAAACTTATGGTTGCACTGCCAGATTGTACGGCGGTATTTGCTGGTGGAATGCCATACCTTGCTGCCATAGAAGCCCCCACACTCTCCGCAGACAATTTTCCCCGAGAAGCATCCACCTCCAGTCTTATAACCTTTTACATCCTTGCGCTTTTTAAGTTCATGCTGAACAAAATCGAACACTTCAGGAGTAATAATTGCTAGGTGGCTGTTTTCAACATAATACTGGGGTATTTCACCCTCGTTAACCTTCTATTTCTTGGTAAGGAAGTCAACCGTAAAAGTCTTTTGTAGCATGGCATCGCCTTTGTACTTCTCATTCTGAAGGATGCTCAACACTGTGCTGGGTTGCCACTTACTCTTGCCGGCAGGAGTCGCGATTTCATTTTCCGTTAATTGCCTTGCGATCCCCGGAGTTGTTTTTCCCTCAAGGAAAAGCTTATAAATTAGCCGGACAACCGCTACTTCCTTTTCCACGATTTTAGGCAGTCCATCTTCACCTTTTTCATAACCGAGGAACTGTCCGTAAGGTATGCTGACCTTGCCGTCAGCAAAGCGCTTTCTTTGCCCCCAGGTGACATTTTCCGAAATGCTCCGGCTTTCTTCCTGCGCAAGGCTGGACATGATGGTTATAAGCAACTCACCCTTACTGTCGAGGGTATAGATATTTTCCTTTTCAAAATAAACCTCCACACCTTTTTCCTTTAGCTGGCGAACGGTGGTGAGCGTATCTACTGTGTTTCTTGCAAACCAGCTGACTGATTTGGTGATTATAAGGTCGATTTTGCCATCCAAGGCATCCGCTATCATCCTGTTGAAACCTTCACGCTTCTTGGTGCTGGTTGCTGAGATACCCTCGTCAGCGTACACATCGACAAATTCCCATGCAGGGTTTGATTGAATATGCTTTGTATAAT
>JAEYNY010000182.1 GCA_023412275.1 Bacillota bacterium | reverse complement strand
GGAAAAGAGACTATGAGATATCTTTATGAGATTATTGGTAATAAACTTACTATATATAAAACAACATTAGATAAAGAAAATAACTATATAAAGGGTGCGCTGGTTGTAACTTTAACAAAGTCAAATAGAACAACAGATTTAATTCAAAAGGCAATTGATATTGTAGGTAAAAAATATAATGCAGTTGTAGACTATAAAGTTGAAAATGGAGATATGTTTTACAAATCAGATATAGGTGAGATTTCCTTTGATTGCTCAGGTCCAGATAAATCAAATAAATATAAAGTTAGTATATTTAAAGAAAGTACCAGTGGTTCAGATATCTTTAAGGAATTCAATGTAGATGTTATAAGTGGAAGTGTTGAGGAGATTAAATAAAATTTTTCATAGGGTCATATTGAAGTGGTGTTTAATGTGGTCCTTAAGTTTAAACCCACTGATATAGTATTTTACCAACGGTAGCTTAATTAAACGGCATTGAAAAATAGTATAAATCAGCAAGGTCTCACGCCCTCCTTATACCCAGGGGGTACATTTTTTCTTAAAGCCAATACTAATGCGTATTAGTATCATCTTACTGCCTCAACACACGTTGAGTCAGTTGTCCTGCTTGAAAGACGATAACGTCGAAGCAAGCAGATTACAAATGACCATGCAAAGCACGTCCAAGAAGCCGAGACAAGGTCGAAGGCTGAATGGAAACGGGCTACTGCTGAGGCATTAACATAAGAGAAATAGAATAATTTTTTTGCAAACATAGCAGAAACCGTGCCAACAATAGTTAGCACGGTTTTCTATAATCCTTATGAGAATTTCTTACTTATTATACAGTTTATAGAGGAACACTGCGGCTTCTGCTTTGGTTGCATTTCCAGTAGGATTGACTTTGTTATTGCTACCTACAATCAACCCTTCCTTAACCATGGTAGCTACGCTATTAACCGCATAAGAAGCAACTTTGGACTTGTCGTAGAATTTATCCAGATCCGCAGCCGTACCTTGCTTGTTCAGACTTTTCACAAGTTTCAAGGCTCTTTCTGTCAACACCATCATGTCCTGCCTTGTGATTCTGTTATCGCTGCCGAATTTGTCGTTGCCTATGCCACTCGTAATACCAAGAGCTTTAGCAATTGCAATTTCATTATAATAGTAAGCATCCTGCTGTACATCGCTGAAATTGCCACTTGTATTTGTAGTCAATCCAAGTGTCCTAACAAGTGAGTAAAGGAAATCTGCTCTTGTGATATCGGTTGTCGGATTGAATACATTACCCTCTGTCTTGAGAATATCCTTTGATGCAAGTACTTCGACCGCTTTCTTGGCCCATGCTGCCTTTCCAAGATCTGTGAATGTCTTGGATACGTAAGATATCGCATAGTCGTCACTGAAATGAGTTGTTGTGAAGGTTACCATACCATTATTGGGGTCATAGCGTCCGCTTGGTATTGTAATAATATTTCCGCTTCCGTCAATGTACCAAACAACAATCATTTCGTGATTCTTCAATTCGTCCGCAGTTGGCTTGTAAGGCACGGATACGGTTACAGGCGCGATGGGATTGCTCCATACTGTTTCTTTTCCGTCTACCGAAAGGGTAAGCTGTATGATTGGCCTATCGCCGAGAGCTGCCTTCACTTCTAACGGGAGCTTGGACTTGTCGCTTTTGCCAATTTCCAGAGCTACTTCCTTGCCGCTGCTTTCAGCTGTGCCGGTCAACATGTTACCGAAGATTACAACCTTACCCAATTCAGTGGAAAGAGTGAGCTTGTCATCCTTTGTTCCACTTGTCAGTGCAGCAGCAGGCAAACCTACCGAGTAAGAATTCACTCCTTGCACCACAGGTATATCTATGGTAACATCTTTTGCCAGAAATTCCTTTGCTTTTTCCAGATCCAGTGTCGGAACGGATGCGATTCCATTCTTAATAGTCGTTTGCATGGTTACTTTTTGATCCTGAACAACTGGCACTACAGGTGTAGAAGATGATGTTCCGGTGCTTGGAGAAGACGGAGTTTTGCTATTTGTTACTTTTATAGTGTAAATCTTTACCCTACCGTTTTCAGCTGTTACCTGTACCTTTATATTCGTTACTGTACCGGGTGTCAGTGGTATTGTTCCTGAAGCTGTACCGCTGGCAACAACCGTGTCGTTCACTTTAATTGATGCCTTGCTATCAGCCGTTGTTGCAGACACCTTAATGCCGGTCGCATCCTGCAGGGAAGTACTGTATTGGGTGGTTGCTGCGGTGAATGTCGGCTGGAGTGTTCCCGCACTAAGGGTCAGATTGCTGAGATTCGCATTGGACGATTTTGGTGTATACATTCCAAGGTCGCCAAGGTCAATTTTATAGCCGTCCTGAAGTTTCTCGTATTCACTTTTAAAGAAATCATCCAGGTATGAATGTCCAAGAATGAATCTGTCTGGATTAACAGCGCCGTAGTAACCAGCATTGGCATTGCTCTGACTGTCAAACAGCACATAGCTTCCCTGCCATCCTGAACCGGATACGCCCCAGCTGATGATGTGATCGATGTACGGGGCGAACTTGGTGAACATTTTATACATCAGCGCGTACTCATAACCAAGGGCGTCAGACTGTCTGACATTGAGCACTGCGGGAGCGGTCGCACCACCGCCGGGGGTGTTGGTTGGCACCTTAAGGTCAAGTTCCGAGTAGGAAATACCTGAAAGAAGGCCCCGGTCAACGAGAGAGGCATAGAGGGCCATGGCATATTGGTTATCGCTTGCAAGGGTATTTCCGATCGAATCATGTCCCTGGATACCGATGTCTTCGATAAGGGGTCTTCCGTCATACAGCGGATCGGAGAGCCATGCGGTGTTCAGTTCGAGAACCATGTTGTATACAGTCCTCGCTTTGCTGCGGGTAGCAAGGCCGTAATCGTTGTAGGTCAGTTTAGGAGGATTGTCAACGATATAGGCGTCAATGCTGCCATTGGTGTCGTGCTCATCGAGCTTCATGTACTCGGGAAGGTCAGCATAGTTGGCTTTGTAAGCTGCCGCCATCTTGGCATTGGGGGCCGCCATGTGCGCGTATTTGAAAAGCAAGTATATGTAATGATCTTTGATGTCGCCACCAATTAAATCATCTGACATTGCAGCAAGCCAGTTGGTGTGTTTGAGGCTCGTTCTCCAGCTATTCACATCCTGGGGGATGTTTTCGCTGTGGCGGCTTTCGTGAACCTCTTCGTTGAGTACGTCCCATGAATTGAAGGGGATTACTCCGCGGGATACACTTGAGCCATACTTGGTATCTGTGCTTAGGAAGTGCCGCATCACATACATTGTGTGGTTATACTGCACTCTTCTGGCCATTTCTTTGTCTACCTTAACCGTGGTTGTAACGCCGTTGCCCAATCCGTAAAAATCGGTTGTGCCGTTATATCCGACTGGAAGGTTCGCAGGAATAATCTGTGTCATCCAAGAAGGGGCTTGGTTGTACCATGCCAAAACATGGCCGTGAGACTTGTACTCTCCGGGAGTTCCGGAATCTCTTATCGCTTGATAAGAGTTGGTCGGGAAACTGTATTCACTTACGCCAGGGGTGGTGGTTGCGCCATTCAGGGCGTCACCAGTAACGCTTTTCAGCCAGCTTGGGCCACGCGGATGAGTTCCATCGGCCTTGAGATTATTGCCGTCGACAAAGATTTCATAGTGATTGGCTCTAGTTTCGGTTACTGCTCCGGTTCCGATGGCACCAACCATAAACAGGCCATTTTCACTGTTGTAAACACTCTTTAAAGGTGCTACGACACTTTGATTTTCATTGTTGACTACGTTGGGAAGCGCAACGCCTTGGGGATCGGGTGCGGTTATTTTGATGTTGGCGACAAAAAGCATGCCGGTTTCTGCTGGACGGCTATTCTCGCCATGGAGCTCAAGAATGAAGTTTGAGGAATCGCCTGTTGAGGCTACAATGCTGTGGTGAGCCTTAAGCCAGGTTTCACCGTTGTAGCTGCCAACCCAGTCTGGGTTAAGGTTGTTGTACTGGTAGTCCCTGAGGTAGCTATCGAGGTTAGAGTTGGTATTTCTGATCCTCCATCTCATGTATTTTCCCTGCGCGCTCTTAGGATAGTACACATCAAACTCAATAGTTGAGCCTTCGGGGACATTTACAGCAGGGGACAAAGGAGATTCAATGCTAATTCCGCCGAACGTGCTGATTCCGTTATGGACATAATTGATCTGGAGTACATCAGCTTTGCCTTCGGAATCTGCAAAAGGATACGGAATCATATTGAATGTGCCACCAGCAAAGTCGGCGGGGACACGGCTGTCAAGCGGGGTTCTTGAGGTCCAGACATTTGTGGGCTCGGTAATTTTTACAGGTACTTTACCAGGGCCCGGATCAAGACGGAAATAGGGATCTGAACCGTCCGCTTTGATCTTTTCATTGAAACTCACTATTGCGCCTTGAAGGTTGGCTATAGCTTCATCGACGGGAGTGAGCTCATTGCGCGCGGACTCAAGCGCGTTATTAAGATCTTCGAGTTCGTTGGCGTACACCCAGGGGAAAGCTTTGTTCACATCGGATCCGTCGTCAGTGTGGCTAATCTGCAGCTGAAATTCCTCGTTGCCGGCTTTTAAAGCTTCGGCTTGTGCAATGAGGTTGTTCAGTTCAAGTGTTGGTTCGCCTTCAGCCGCTGTGACCGGGACGGGAGTAACCGCGAATAATGAGAACAGCATGATGACTACGAGGAGGCGGGATACGTTGATTAAGAGTTTTTTATCTTTCATCTTAGTTTTGCTCCTTTTTTAAGGCAATCTCTAAAATCTCGTTTTAGAGTTACCCAATTCTCAGATTTTGGATTTTTTATTACTTTACAGATTGAAATGTTGTGATAAGCTGAAGATTTTGTAATTTTTAGACGAATTAACTATTAAAATATACCTACTTTCGCACTACGTACTTGTCCCTTGGGTTACGACGTACGTGGCTTGACAAGCATTAAAAACACCTCCCGTTTGATATTGTATGTCAGATTCGACATGTTTTTTATTGACTATTGATAATATAATATGAAAATCTTATAATAAAATCCATGGATGTAAATTAAATCATTTGTACTTTTTTCGGAAAATGGGGTATTTTTATGGACTACAAGGAAATTAATCCACAAATAGACTATTTTAATAATAGGCGTGCTACTCCAAACTGGGTTATTCAAGATTCAACAATTACCTTTATTGATTTATCCTATTTCTCAAGAGGGAAAGCCTTTTACAAAGTGAATGGCGAATATTATGAAGTCAATCAGGGCGATCTCATTTGTATTCCGAAAGGCAGCCAGCGAAGCGCAACTACGGATGCGAACCACCCAATGGAAGCATTTTCTGTAAATTTCCAGTTATATGACATTAAAGGGAATGATGTTGAGCTTCCTTTTCCATTGGTATCCCATGTTGGCACCTCCGATGAATTATTATATTTGTACAATGAACTGACACTTGTGTGGTTGAAAAAAAGTCCAGGGTTTGAAATAGAAGCTCGCGCATTGCTTTTGATGATTCTACATAATTATTTCAAGCGCTTCTATTATAAAATTAACGTTCAGAACATTGACATCAGAATCCAAGAAACCATCAGGTATATCCTAAGTAATCTCCACAATCCTATCAAAGTAGAAGAACTTGCCATAAATGCCGGTCTAACAACCGCATATTTCGGAACACTTTTCAAAGAGTATATAGGTTGTTCTGCAAAGGAATATATTAATAAGATGAAAATCAGCAATGCGGAGAACATTCTTCTTAGTGGCGAGTTTAC
The DNA here is from genome assembly GCA_023412275.1 of Bacillota bacterium. Classification (GTDB taxonomy): domain Bacteria; phylum Bacillota; class Clostridia; order Acetivibrionales; family DSM-1351; genus Ruminiclostridium. The sequence continues at coordinate 49,213 of JAEYNY010000182.1, read as the reverse complement.
CGTAAAGGATGCAGCATATAAATGCGGCTTTGAAGATATCTTCTATTTCAGCAAGCTATTTAAAAGAATCAAGGGATATCCTCCCTCCAAAATCCTATTGGATAAAAAGATGGTAAGTTCTCAATATTAGGGTACCTTGTTGTCGACAGCATTGTTACGGCACCGGGTCTGTAATTCAGGTGACCACGGTAGATATGTCTTTAAGAAGTCAGTGGACAAGTCCTTCAAATTAAGCAGCTTAGTCAATAAGAATACCAAATACGTAAACGGAGCGATTCGCTTTAGCCGATTCGATTATTCTGTAGCTGGTGGTACTGGCCTTGGAGCCGCGAGGAGTGCCACCAAGCAGCTCTGGAGGACATTGATTCACCAATTACATATAACATAGATAAAAAGAGACAAAACTAAACTAATGCTCCAACTGAATGTTGATATGCTCCCTCCTTGACATAATAAGGTCTTGATCAAGATAATAATTTCAAGAATCTATTCCCCATAATTAATATTAAACAATATATTTTGAATTGTAGTCAATTTCGCGAACACTGTAAGTCTTCAAAATATAGGCATATGGGTGTAGAATAGTTTATAATCGTATTTATGAAATATATATTAGAAAGGGAAAATATAGAATGAATTCTCTATGATTTGTTCTATAAGGTAAGGTTGTGATAAATGCTCTGTCAAAAAAAGTTATTCAACAAATAGAACAAGAGGTACAATTAGAAACTAATAATGAAGAGATCCGTAATGTATATCATTTCACTAGCGTGAGTGCATTGCATTCAATTATTGAAAATAATAGTATTAGACTAACTGATTGTACATTTATGAATGATAGATATGAGTACATTGAATGTTTGAAAATGGTAATATCAACAGCAAAAGAAATGTTGAAAGAGCTCGGGCCTAAAACGAAATATAAAGAAATTCTTATAGAAATGCAAGAATATTACAACAAACGAATAAAAGAATATATTTCAAAACTTGATGATGGTTGGTCTCGCTCATTCTATCTTTTATCGATGAGTACCATAAGTGACTCTATACCAATGTGGAATTATTATTCAAATAGTTCGGGAATATGCATTGAATTCGACAAAGCAGATTTATATGATATGTTTAGTAAGAAAGTAGACCTAAGTAACAATACTAATGCAATGCGTGAAGTTAATATACGGCAATTTAGATGCCTATATGATGAATCATCCAAAAAAAAGCTAATGAAAAGAATTATAGAAATATCGTTACCTGAAATTGATGAGAGCTATAGTGTCAATGAACAGAAGGAACGATCTGGCTTATATGTTTATTTTTCAAATACAATTCGTGATTTTTCACATATTTTTAAAAGTGCTGAATTTATTTACGAGAATGAGTATCGATTTGTGATTGATTTCTGTAAGAATGCTAACCCAAAAGAAAAATTGGAACATATTGATAAAGGTTTCTATTCGACACCGGATACTATTAGATCATGCATAACATTTAAATTTGATAAAAAATTGCCTATAAGAGCCATTTACATTTCTCCTACTAATATTAATGAAACAGTGGTAAGAGGTATTAAATTACTATTGGAATATTACGGTTATAAAGATATTAAAATAGAAAAAAAGCAGATGAGTTTGCGAGCGAACTATTAGAAATTAATTAAGTATATAGTCTACATAGTTGGATAGCTTTAGTCAAAGAAATTACATTCAGAAACATAATTTATTGGATATACCGGCAACCAAGGAGAGACTAGTGCTCAAATGCATCTATTTTGACTACTTTTGCCACGTAGAACGATAATACTGCTGACAAGATGTGGTTTTCAGCATAAAAAGTAAGGTTTGACCACAAGGAAATGACATGGGTAACCCCACTTTTGCTATGGATTGAGCAGAAGTGGGGCTTTTAGTTTTGCACCTCAACCAATATAAGCAATATTGATTAAACTTAAAAGTATTGTTTGCTATAAAGGAAATTAAAATAGAATTGATAGAAATTTATAAAAAATGTAATATTTTATGTAAATAATAGATAAATGCCGTTTTACAGTGCCTATTTATTGTAATAAGGTCAGATAGTATGATTTTTAAAATGAGCATCCAATTACTTTGTGATAGTATAAATATGGAGAAAATACGTGAAAATATTCCTAAAATAGGCCCTATACCCATGATGGGTATAAATCCCCAAAAGGTACAATAAATTAAATAATAAGATAACTAAAAAAACCTCCTGATAATATGTTAAATACAGTCACACTAAGTCAGGAAATAAAAAATATTGAGTTTATACTTTCTAAAGTTATGGTACATAGTTCAAAATTGTGATAGCTAGTGTGGGTTGGATATAAATACAATGGATGCAAGTATTAAGTTATAAAGATTTGTAAATAATCGACTTTCTATATAGTGGTGAAATTATAGATTTTATACAAGGAAAAAGGACTTGCGTTTGGCTTTGCGGAAATACTTGAGAAGATCTTTGAAGCAGTCTCTGAAGAGCTCTAGGAGTACTTGCTTAAAGATATATTATATAGTTTTGATATTCAATGAAAATCAAGGCTATAAAAGGTACCCTTAATATTTATTCTATCAGGAGGAATTGAGAGTATGAGAAATCTCAAAAAGTTAATTGCAATAGTCTTAGCAATATGCGTACTGGCAACATTATCGATACCTGCATTTGCTAACGTCCAGACTGATGCACAGTATTTGGAAAAGCTTAATGTAATTAAAGGTGATGGAAATGGTGTAAATGCTGATTACCTTGCAAAAGGAACTACAAGGATTCAGGCGGCAGTAATCTTTCTTAAATTGTGTGGATTAGAGGCTGAGGCTCTTAAATTTTCATCTAAAGTGAACTTTGCTGATGCTGGTTCTTTAGCATGGAAAGAAGGAAGAAATATTTTAGCATATCTCAAGGCTAATCCGCAGTTGGGATGGACTGGTATAGGCAAAGGCAAATTTGATCCTAACGGCCCAGCGACTGCTCAGATGATTTACAAGGTAATGCTTGAAGCATTGGGTTACAAAACAGGAAAAGACTTTACATATGCAAACACAATTAAGTTTGCAGCTGAAAAGGGTCTTACCAAGATTAGTACTGTAAAAGGTCAGATAAGCAATGCCAATTTGGTAACCGCACTTAAGGAAGTTCTTGATAAGCCAGTTGTCGGCGGAACAAAGACTCTTGCTCAAAAGCTCGGCTATGATAAGGCAACTAATGGGGACCAAGGGACTCCAAGGGTTACAGTAGATGCGAATGGTTTAGATGCCAGCGGAAGAGTTGTTGCTTATTATGGCTCACCGGATAGTATTGACGGAGACATTGAAGGTGCTTGGAAGCTTGCTGAACCGGTAAAATTTACAAAGCTAAGTTCCGGCAGTACGAATACAACAGCAACCATGAAGGTGTTGTGGGATGACAATGCTGTGTATTTCTTGGCTGAAGTAAAGGATGCTAACGTTTCCGATGCTTCCGCTAATGTTTATGAAAAAGATAGCGTAGAATTTTTCCTGGACGAAGATAATAAGAGATGTGGGACATATGAAGGCGATGATAGTCAGTTTAGAGTTAATTTTAAAAATGAGAGATCCACTGACCATGGTGATTTAACAAATCTGTATACAGCTGCGAAGACAGTAGCAGGCGGTTATGTAATTGAAGGCCGAATTGCATTATCTCAGACCCCGACCAATGGTAAGGTAATGGGTATGGAAGGTCAGATTAATGATGCAACAGGAAGTACAAGAATAGCTACTATGAATATATTTGATACTACAGGTACTGCTTATCAGGATACAAAAAAGTTTGGTCAAATGCTTTTAACTGGTAAAGGTCTCAATTCCGTATCAAAACCAAACTTTTATGATTTGAAATCCTTAGTCATGAGTGCAAAGGATATCGAACTGAAACGTTATTCTAACGGTAATGTAGTTGACGCACTAATTAAAGACTCAGAAGCTGCGATTGCAGACAAAGCTTCAACACAAGCAAAATTTGATGACTTACTCACTAAGTTACAAACTTCCATTGATAATTTGGTACATAACGATTTGTCCTTTGATGAAAAAGAGTGTAGAGATATACCAAAGGCATACAAGACGTCAGATCCTGAGAGCATAAGAGGATCTATCGTAAGAGTTGACTACAAAACAAATACTTACGATCAAGAGGCAAAAGCTTTAGACAAGTATATGCTTGTATATCTTCCACACGGATATGATGCCAATGATAAAACTAAGAAATATGATATAGTATACCTGATTCATGGTAATGCCGAGAGTCAGCATACTGCGTTTGGCGGTGTTGGTCAGAATACTGAACTTATGAGAGCAGTTGATAATTTGATTGCTGCCGGTAAGATGAAGCCAATGATTATCGTTACTCCTACTTGGTATAATACAGCCCCATATACTGCTGAGAGACAGAATGAAGATGGAATGTTCCGTATTAAGAATTTCCATAATGAGTTAGTGAAGGATATCATACCTACAATCGAAGGAAAATTTAATGTATATGCTCAGTCTAACAGTGAAAAAGACTTGCTTGCAGCAAGAAATCACAGAGCTGTTGCCGGATTCTCCATGGGTTCTGCCTGCACTTGGTATAACTACATTTATAGTATAAATTACTTTAAGTACTATGTTCCAATTAGCTTATGGTGCTGGCAGGATGTAGACTCAATAAAGAAAGAAGGATATAGTTTCACAGGAACCGATGATGAGATCAAAGCTAAATATTTAGCTGAAATCGCTAAAAAAGCGGGTTATACAAAAGATGATATACGAATCTTCTGTGCAACAGGTACAGCTGATTTAGCTTATAATGGAATGAACTCTCAGATTGCTGAAATGAAGAAACTTACTGATACGTTTGTTTATTCAGCAGATCTTAGAAAGGGTAACTTCTATTACATAACATTGAATGGCGGAGCTCATAACTGGACCTGCGTGGACCGTTATTTGTACAATATCTTGCCAGATTTGTTCTTGGACAACAAATAATTACGTCTTAGATGAAATGAAAAGGAACAGTAGAGGTATAAATTATACCTCTACTGTTCCTTTTTTGTGTGTCACGCATGGAGCTTATCTAGGAGTTGGAAGTTTGCTATGTGGTGGGCCTTAAAAAATTGATAAGTACTTGTTTAATTAGTACTGGTAGGATTCATAACTGTTCCAATAAATATTGGAATGTTTGTTCCACTTTCAACTATTGCATATACAAATGGGCGATTGAAATAAACTTCTTTTTTTATAGGTTCCCCGGGAGTTGCTGTCGGAAGAATCTGAACTACTGTTACAGCACCAGCCTTGGTTCCAACCTCACTAAACTGAATAAAGGTTTTATGGAGTACATCTCCAATAAATACTTTATTATCATACATCATCTTACTAAAGTCTGCTTTGTCTTCAGAAAAAGCATCAACAAAACCTAAATCAGTTAATGGCTGAACAAGATTGACATTATATCCATATCCAAATCCCGGTATGCCAACTTTTGCAGTTTGATTTAATGTACGACTGTCAATAAAGCTTTTAAACTTGTTAGCATCAAGTGAATTAATATAGTCCTGCAGAGAGGTACCATAATCAGGCAGCATGGCCACGAAGCTGTACTTGCCACCTTTGTATGTCTTAATAAAGCCGGTGGCGTTTCCTCCCTCCAAATAAGTCTCATCTTCAGATTTTAAGAAAGGAATCCTTACACTACTACCATCTTTCAGATTGAAATACCCTTCGGTAGCTTCTTTACTAAACTGGTTTGCCCAGTCGGCTTCAAATGATAACGCATTTATCAGATACATTATTGTATAAGGGTTTAATTTATCAATTATTTGCTTAATAAGCCCATTGGTATTGTAATTTACCCAATTATTGATGTCCGTCAAAGTAGATTGTTGAGTAAAATCAGCTTTATATATAGAAGCCTTGTAAAAATCAGCATTTGTCTGTAAAAAATCACGGTTTATACTGTTAGCTATATTATTTCTATACCAGATGGAATTAGCTAAATTGAATTTACAGTTACCGCTACTATCCTTCAAAATATTGCTCATAAGGAAATTAAAGTAGTTTATCTGTTTTAATGAAAGCTTATTCTGACCCAGAAGCGTTAGAAACTGATCAAGTGTTGTTCCATTTGCACCGTTTGCTGTCATTCCCAATGCCATAGCTACAGAAGTAGGTGACACCAAAGAATTTTTATCCATGTTAATGGACTTCCTGAATAAATTAAATGAAAAATCCGTTGTAGTCGTAATAAAGCTTTGTGGTAAAGTTGGAACACTTACTAAATTAGCACCAGTATAACCGCTGGATAAACATTCTGACTCTGCCAACACAGTACCGGTTCCGGACATGATTGTGACAATGACTAATGCAATTACCGATACAAACATTAATATTCTCTTTTGCTTGGATAAGATTTTAGAATTAGTACTCATTTTTAAATCCTCCTTTAATAAATTACGCGTTAGTCTGATAAGTGGGATTTGTGTGATAAACTACAATAGTATTTTACCATATATTTACATTAACGTAAAATGCTTTTAAATAATGTTTGAAAGGTGAATAAGACTTTCAATTTTTTATGAACTAATTGTAAAGGATTTACATATAGAACTGGAAGTGATACATTTAAAATACCAGCATAAGTAGTAACTGGAAACAGTAAAACAAAAATAATTTGGAGGAGATAAACTATATGATATCAGGAAAAAGTAGCACACTTATTTTTATTATTATGGTTTTCTTCATAATAAGCGGATGTGGTCAAAAAAGCGTCGAAAAATCAGCAATAGCAGCATCAACAGCAACTGTTGAAAACACTCAGGTTCAGTCGGAACGATTCACAAAAATATCTTTTCCAAGTGAGGCTCTTAAAAAAGAAATGAAGATCAATATTTATTTACCTAAAGGGTATAGCGACAAAAATAAGTACCCGGTACTTTACTTAATCCATGGATACACGGGGAACGAGGATTCATGGTTTCCGGGGCTTCAAGTAGAGAAAAAGGCAGATGAGCTAATAGATAAAAAAGAGATTGTGCCCTTAATCATTGTTGCTCCACAAATCGATAATAGCTATGGAATAAATTCTACAAAGGATACAAGTAATTCGCAGCTTTTTAATACGGGTATGTATGAAGATTATCTCTATAAGGAATTAGTTCCATTTATTGATAAAACCTATAGCACCATTTCTTCCAGAGAAGGACGCTATATTGGCGGATTATCTATGGGTGGTTGGGTAGCTATACATATGGCATTTGCTCATACGGATTTGTTTAGTAAAGTGGGAGGGCATAGCCCGGCAATTTTTTTAGATGGCAGTACAAGCCCAGTCAGGTCCTTTTTATATCCAACTGAAGAATTAAAAAATGAGAGAGATCCCATTCTAGTAGCTCAAAATAAAGATCTTACCAGCTTAAAGGTATATCTGGATTGTGGTGATCAAGATAGTTACCGATTCTTTGAGGGTTGTGATAAGCTGAACAAGATATTACAGTCTAAAGGTGTGGATTCAAAATATTACTTTAATCAAGGAAAGCATGATGGGGCATACTGGGGGGCCAATATTGAAAAATATCTTACATTTTATGCCGGCACATAAAATAAAAATCATAATATTATTGAGGATATTTCTTCAATTGTAATATGGATACAAGAAAATGTGAAAGGTGGGAAATGTGTAAAAGTTTAATATAATTAATTTAGCAAAGGGATATGGTAATAATATGGCAAAAAGCAGAATTTCCTTTATGAGGTTAATCACATTGCTAGTTGTTTTTTCTATTCTTATAACCTCATGCAGTTTGTCAAAAAGGGGGTCTGATTTAGATAGTATTGATAAAGATAATCAGAGCAAATTAATATGTTTATTTTTCCCACCCAATAATACTAATTACTTAAATAAAACAATAACTCTCGAATTTTTTAAAAATATAAGCAGCTACAAACTCAAAAAAGTTAAACTTTTTCAGAACCAAAGAGCTGTAAGTGGGGAAATACAAATTAAAGATGGCGATGTAATTTGGAATAAGGTTACTATTGGATTAACTGAATTTGTCCCAGAATTTAATAGGGCAGAGTTTACTTTAGCTGAGGGTAAAACTATGATTTTAAATGTAGGACAATACTATCTAGAAAAACTTGATTATAAAGAGAATGTATTAAATGATAACGAAAGTTATCACTTGAATAATTGCACTACACATGAACGTGCAAATAGTATATTAAGTGAGTATGACTTTTCAATTGGTAACCTATCTAAATTGCACGTGAAAATTCCCAATAAGATTTTGGAATTGGGCTATTCACAAAAGCTTCTAGAAAAATATAGGAATAATTCCATAGTTTCTTATAAACATTCAGGAGAAATTCCTTTGAATTACTTTAACCAGAATAAAATAACTACAATTTCTTATGAAGCTATTTTCCAAGATTACTTTACATTAGAAGCAAGATAGTTGTTCGATAATTTTTCACATAGATTAATATTCCAAATATGAATTAACAACATTATGGAAACATTCCTCATAATAAATTATTATAGTCTAATTTAGCTAATACCCTACTGATAATACTTTTCAGTATATGGTTTATTTATTAAAGCATACGTCAAAGTCCTGCCTAGTGCTTGTCTATTTTGGGTTAATGCTTAGGATTTGAAATTTAAAGAATAATTAGGTTAAATTTAGACAAATATATAGTAAGACTCCAAAATCTAGCTGAAAAAGGAGTTCTTACTCTCAAAAAAATGGGAAAGACATTTAGCCTATAGTATTTTGAATCAGGTACGATAATTTTAAGTAGCTTCGAAATTTCAGATAATATTTGAAGGAGTCGTTGCTATTTGGAACAAAATAATGTAATCGCACAGGAATATCGTGGAAATGATAGATTACTGCTAGGTATGGTTTTGGGCGTTATTACTTTTTGGCTTTTTGCACAAACAACTTTAAATATTGCACCAACCATGCGTACAGATTTGAATATTAATGTAAATACCATCAATATTGCTGTTAGTATAACAGCTCTATTCTCAGGTATATTTATCGTTGTCATTGGTGGTTTGGGTGACAGATTTGGCCGTGTCAAAACTACAAATATAGGGCTCATTCTGAGCATAATCGGCTCGCTGCTCATTGCTGCATCACCTAAAGGAACCGCAATATTTTTAATGGCAGGGCGTATTATCCAGGGCCTTTCTGCAGCTTGCATTATGCCAAGCACATTGGCATTGATTAAGGCTTACTACCAAGGAGCTTCACGACAGAGAGCTGTTAGTTTCTGGTCCATTGGTTCCTGGGGAGGGTCTGGCTTATGCTCACTTTTTGGAGGAATTCTCGCATCGACCATTGGGTGGCGTTGGATATTTTGGTTTTCGATTATTATAGCAATAGTTAGCTATTTCCTGATTAGTGGAACACCGGAAAGCAAGAGTTCTTCTATGGAGAAAACTCGCGGCTTTGACTTTGTTGGAGTTCTTACTTTCATGATTGGTATGGTTGCCATAAATATTGTAATTGGGCAAGGGGCCAGAATAGGTTGGTCAAGTACTGTAATCTTGGGCCTCGCTGCATTAGCAGTTGTTGCGCTCTTCGCATTTTTTATAATTGAAAGAAGAAAAGAAAACGGCTTTATTGATTTTAACTTATTCAATAATAAAACCTATAGTGGAGCCACTATTTCTAACTTCTTGCTCAATGGAGCTGCCGGAACGTTAATTGTGGCTTTGACACTGGTTCAGCTAGGAGCAGGATTAACGTCTTTTCAGTCAGGTTTGTTAACAATAGGGGTATTTGATTGCTATTTTGCTGACAATCAGAGTGGGTGAGAGACTGTTGCAAAAGTGGGGTGCCCGCAAACCTATGATTTTAGGCTGTATAATTACAGGCACTGGAATTTTGATGACTGCATTTACCTTTGTGTTAGCTCGACAATACATGATAATAGCTACTACAGGCTTTACACTCTTCGGAGTTGGCTTAGGTTTCTATGCAACCCCATCTACTGATGCTGCCTTATCCACGGTTCCTGCTGAAAAAGCCGGTTCAGCCTCAGAAATTTACAAAATGGCATCATCTTTAGGTGCTGCCCTTGGTGTAGCTATTTCGGCAGCATTATTCACAGGGCTTAGCGGTAGAAGTGTTCATTTTGCTGAAGGAATTTTCTTGGGGCGAGCTGATAATATTTCAATCCGTTATTCCGCTGCGATTGCTTTACTGTTCAATTTGGGTATGGTACTGGTAGCTATTATTTCCATTTTAATGACTGTTCCAACCGGAAAGGCTGAAAAAATAGAATAAAAGAGTATTAGAGTATTGTGCTTTAGGGATATTTAAATGAGAATGTTTATATAAGAATAGGAAGAACATAAAATCATGTCAAACATATTAGATAAAGCTAAATTGATTGAGGATTATATTATCAATTTCAGAAGAATCTTGCATAAAGATCCTGAAATTAGTGGGCAGGAATTTAAAACTCAAGAAAAGATTATGGCAGAATTAGATAAGCTTGAAATACCCTATCAAAAAGCTGGTAACGCTTCCGTAATAGCTACTTTAAAGGGGGCAAAAAACGGAAAAATAGTCGCTTTGAGAGGAGATATAGATGCTCTTCCAATAACTGAGGAAGCAGATATTGGATTTAAATCCATAAACCCTGGGATAATGCATGCTTGTGGTCATGATGCTCACGCGGCGATGCTTCTGGGAGCGGCTAAAATCCTATCTGAAATGAAGCATAATCTATCGGGTGAAGTTAGATTTTTCTTTCAGGAAGGAGAGGAAACCTTTTCTGGTGCGAAAAAAATTATTGAAGCCGGTGGAATGGACGGGGTGGATGCGTGTTTAGGTATACATGGATTACCTGTTCTCAAAACAGGAAATGTAAATATTGTTTCCGGATATAGATTATCAGGTTGTGATACGATTTTTGTTAAGTTTGAAGGCATATCTGGTCATGGCTCAGCCCCACATCTTGCAAAGGATACAATTCATCCAGCATGTATTTTTGTGACAGATATTCAGGGAATCATAACTAAGAATGTTAATCCCCAGGAACCCGTCGTACTTTCCGTTGGAAAGTTCATTGGAGGAACTAAGGCAAATATCATTTCTAAGTACACAGAAATTGATATTTCCATGAGATACTTTGATAATGACGTTCGGAAAACTGTTCATGAAGCAATTAAAAGACATGCCAAAGCTATTGCCGATGCCTATGAAATTAAAGTAGAAGTGATCATTGAGGAGAGCACACTTAGTCTTTATAATGATGAAGAATTGTCCATGCTGGCTGACAAGTCTGCAACTAAAGTTTTTGGCGAAGGTCATAATTTACCTGTGGATAAACAAATGGCTTCTGAGGATATGTCTTACTATTTTCAAAAAGCTAAAGGTGTTTATGCATTTATGGGATATAAAAATGAAGAAAAGGGTTGCATATATCCTCCGCATCATGAGAAATTCAAGCTTGACGAAGAATATTTGAAATATGGTACAGCATTACATGTACAATTTGCTCTAGACTTTTTGAATTAATAGTTATGAGACGAACATAAAAGTAGGAGCACACATTCTGCTCCTACTTTGCGTTAATATGTAAGTTTTAGTACTGTATGTTATCTTAGAAAGCTGATATGCTACCAAGCAGATACTTTTTCATCACTGCAAAGTCAAGGGCGTTAACTTCGCCATTTTTATCCACATCAGCATTTATAAGGGCGTTTCCCGTAAGAGGTGTTATATTGAGTATATGCATTTTTAAAAGTGCATAATCTGTTGCGTCAACTGCACCATCGTTATTTAGATCACCTAAGGTTTGAACTGGTTCTACAACATCCTGAAACAAATCCGGTAATATGTTATAAATGTACTGATTAATATAACCCCACCAATGTGTACCACCATTAGCCACCATAAAATAGAAGTTTCCGTTCTTAATATCGGATGAATATATGAATGTATGGGTGTAATTTTTCATTGCATCTATCTGGGGTTTCATATTAGGATATGCAATATCGTCACTGCCTGTTGCACAGAATAGTTTGAAGTCTTGAGGTGCTTGATAACCGGATTTCTTTACAACATCTGCCAGATACTGTGCTGTTTCTGCAGGCTTACTGCTTCCTGCTGTTGAACCTAATGCCCAACAGTCACCACTAAAAGGCATAAAATATTTAACATAGTCAAGGCAGTTAATAAATGTATACCAGGTACATACCGAACCCATTGAAAATCCGCCAAATGCCCTGTGATCTCTAGATGCTTTCATATCTGCAGCGCTGGTTGACTTTAAATAGGTATTATATTTGGTTTCAACCAACGGAATAAGTGTGGTGCTTAATTCCTGAGGAAAACCTGCAACATCATTATTACCTTTGTAAAATGAAGGTGTAACAAATATAGCAGGGTCAATATCTCCCTTTGCAATCATGTTGTCAATTATTACCTTTAATTCCTTGTTCTCACCAGGTCCGCCGAATAATAAATTCTCATCTTCGCCACCACCGTGCATCAGGTATACAACGTTATACTTTTTAGTAGTGTCAGACTGGTTATACCCGTTTGGAAGATAGACGTTAAAATACTTAGTATCGGCACCCCATTTGTAACTTAACCTTTCAATAGTACCTTGCTTTGAACTAATGGTTTTGTACTCATTAGGAAGCGGTTTGAAAACTTTCTCACTAGCATCAACTGCAGATACCGAGAGATTAGCAGTAGCCACCATGCCAAGAGTAATGATACTCGACAGAACAAAACACAAGCTCTTTTTTAAACCTTTTTTCAAAATCATGATACATCCTCCTTTAAATTAAATAAAATTAGTACTTCCCACTCCTTAGTATCAAGGCTCAATATAAATATTTTATTTGCGCCCTTCTTTTTATAGATGGAAAAATGTAAAAATTTGAAAATATAGGAGTAGTTTATAATCATTATATAATATTCTTGGAAAATATACACCAAGAATTTACATTATATCAAGCTATAGGAAGTAGCGAAGTGTACAGTGGAAAGACTCAAATAATTTCTGGTAATTATAAGGATAATAAAAGAAGTGCATATATACTTTAGTTTTTATTCGAATTTTAAATATTTGGTAAATTTACAAATTGATGTTTATTACAATATATGTTATTATCTGATAATAAAGGATAACTACAAATTATCAGATGTTTAAAATTAAGATTATAAAATTTTTCTTAATTAAACAGCTATTCGGGGGTCAAAATGGGTAATTTAAATGATTATTTAGAAAATCTCCATAGAAAAAATATACTATTAAATACATCTCAAAGTGACGTAGACAAGGTAACTTCAATTTACCCAGTTAAAATTTCAGATCATATACTTAATCGAATTTTAGAAGCAAACTCAGAGGCTTTAGCGCGCCAGTTTTTTCCTAACCCAGAGGAACTTGAAGATACAACTGGTGTAGGAGCGTTTTTCCCAGATGAAAAGCATGCTAGCAAAACGCTAGTCCAAAAATATCCAAACCGTTGTATTATATATACAACAAGTTCTTGTTTTGCTAATTGTAGGCACTGTAGCCGTAAAGAAAAATGGAAAGAACAATATACATTTTCAAGAGTTGAATTTGATGAAGCCTATCTAAAAATAAAAGATGCTTCTTTTTTCGAAGAAGTTATATTAACTGGTGGAGATATGCTTACAATTGATGATGAATCCATTGACTATGTATTAAATAAAATAACAAGTATATCACACGTCAAAGTTGTAAGAATTGGTACCCGTGCTTTTACTTCTTATCCTAAAAGGATTTCATCCAAGTTATGCACGATACTGTCGAAATATAAATCTGTAGTAATACTAACTCAATTCAACCATCCAGATGAATTTTCTGAGGATACAATTAATGCTATTCAAATGGTACAAAAAACGGGTACTCCAATTTTAAACCAAGCAGTTCTCCTGAAGGACATAAACGATCGATATTCAGTTATTAAAGAGTTATTAACTAAGTGCGCCGAAAATAGAGTAATACCATATTATTTGTTTCACTGCTTTAAAGTTAAAGGTGTACAGTGCTTTAGACCAGATGTTAAGGTAGGAATAAAGATAATGCAGAATCTAGTAGGTAATGTAGGCGGATGGTGGATTCCAAGGTACATCTTAATTCCCCATACTACAGGTCTTAAGATTCCTGTTTGCCCAAATGGTATAGTTGAAGAAACTAACGGGGCACTATTAGTGAAAGACTATACTGACAGAATTTGCAAATATGAATAATTAATTATAAAACATTAATTCACATGGCTCCCATTCGCATGCTGCAAAAAATATTCTTCTTTGGGAATCTGTAAATACGTTATTTGGATAATGTTTATTACTATTAATTATATTTAACATTTTATTTCGTTTTTCTAAAAGACATTGAAGTTGATCCTTTTTTAGTCCTAAATATGAATCTTTTAAATATTCACCGGCTTTTGTGAAATCTTCTGATTTAAAGTAATAACATGCAAGATTATAAATAACATAACTTCTTACAATTGGATCAGGACATAAAATAGCATGGCCATGTGCAATATTAAAGCATTCTAGGGCTTCATCTTTTATGTTTAATTCATACAAAACTATTCCTCTATTCGACATTGTATACGCACGTTGTAAAGGTGAAATTGAATTTTCATAAGCTCTTTTTAGATACTTTAGAGCTTCAATAAGATTACCTTCAGATAGATATAAAAGTAATCCAATATTATTATCACTAAAATGTGATTCCAATGGATATAAGGTAAATGCTTGTTCGGCCTTTTTGAGATATAGTTTTGAATTTGCAAAATCACCTTGCATCAAATATTCAATGCCAATATTATTATAGCTACAGGCTAAAAATCTATTTTCATAATATTCATGAGAAAAAATTGCAATAGCTTCTTCTAAACTCTTTAAACATTCCTTATAATCTGAGGATACCATTTGAATTGTCATTTTAAGTTTCCCAAGCTGTTTTGTATAATTATTCTCTAGGGCCTTTTTTAAAGCTTTAAAATATACTTTTTTCGAATTGGAATAACTTGCCTGTAAGTCGTAAGATGAAGCGAGCATCGCCATTGCTTCAAAATATATTGTTGTATTATTTTCTGAATGTATAGCTAATTTAGCATATTTTATTGAGTTTATTGGGTTATTCATATAATAGTAGGCTTTCGATACTAATAAATATAAATTTAAATGCAAATCAATCTTTTCAAGATTATTGAAGTCTTCGTCATGCAAAGCTTCAAATACTTCGATAACAAGTTCATTTTTTTTACAAAGATAATAAGCATTACAAAGCTTATATTTTACCTGTGAAATAAATGTAGAATCAAACGGCCTAACTAAATTTTGCTTTAAAATATCTTCTAAAAAATTTGCGGCTTTATCAGGCATTTGTTTATTTACAAACTCATCATAACATCTAATAATAAAGTTATAAGCTTCCGTAATTCTTTCAAGATTTAAATAAAGATATGATAATGAGTAATACTTTTCAACTCCACCAGAATTGTCTGGCAAATCAGAGTATATTCGCTCTAGTAGTCTATAATACTCCTTTTTCTTACGTTCCTGAATTAATGAAGATGTTCTAAAAATATAGCGTGAAAACATCGGGGGTGTTATTACCACTATCTCCCCTTGTTCTCTTATATGTTTCTGATTTATAAGAAATTCAAGTTCATCAAGAAAAGTCCATTCATTGATTCCAGTACTGGTAATTGCACTCTTTAGCACCTCAAAATTAATAGAACCTTTATTACAAGCAATAACATATAGAATTTGAAGTTGTGTCTCAGATAATTTTTGAATATTTCTGTCAAAAAATAAATTCATCTTCGAGTTAAACTCAAGATCATCGTTATTGCTGATTTTCTGTATATTTGAGATATCATTACATACTAGAGATAACAGAAATGGAAATCCACGAGTATACTCATGAACCAAATCTGCAACATCAAGATCTAATGTTTTAATATTATTAAAACGTTTTTTGATATACTGAAACGTTTCACCTCTTTCAAAATAAGATAAGCTATATTCAAACCTATCATTAGTATCCGGCCTTTTTAAAAAATAATCATATATTAACTCTTTATATGAAACGCTGTACTTTGAATTTAAACTAAATTCTGATGAAAGAATTAATGCTATTCGTATATTTGAACTTAAAAGTTCCTTCAAGAAAAGAGCTGACGATGCATCCATTTTTTCAACATCATCAATAACTACATAAAGGACATTATCACAAGCTATACATATTTCTCTTGTTATACGTGCTAGTGTTCGAGGAAAATCTTCAAAGGAAGTATTCTGTATTGAATTTATATATGACTCATAATTTTTTTCAATCCAATTCAATATAGGAGTTACAAAATTAAAAGAAATACTCCCTGAAATCGATCCCTTAGTATCTGTTCTAAAGGTTATTCCGAATTTTAAGTCCTTCAAACCATTAAAGATTTTGTCTCGGAGTGGAATTTTTTCCTTATCGCTCTGTCCCGAATAATAAACGCCACTGTGTTCGATAAATTCTGTCACAATGCTTTTCAAAGTAGTAGGTGAAATAACATCCAATGTAAAGTCCATTCTTATTCTTAATTGATTTTTTAAATCATCAAATACTTTATTTAAAAGTGTACTTTTTCCTATACCCCATTCTCCACAAAGAACACAAAGTCGTCTTTCGTGTGAATTATCAGTTATCGTATTAATAATATCATTATATATTACTGGACGTTCAATAAATAACTCCACAATTGACCCCCGAGCGATAGCTTCTTTTTTGTCTTTAAAACAAAATAACTATAGCATAATTTGTAGTTATCCTTTATTTAAAATAAGCTTATTACGAGGGTGTTTGGATACAAGAATGGAACGTTGCTTATTGGTTGTCACATGAGTATAGATCTGAGTAGTAACTATTGAACTGTGTCCCAGTAATTGTTGGATATATCGGATATCAACATCTTCTTCTAAAAGTAAAGTGGCAAAAGAGTGTCTGTACATATGAGGTGTGATATGTATTGGAACCCCTGACATCTTTACATATTTATTGATCATAAACCTTACAGATTGTTCCGAAAGACGGTTATGAAGACGATTTAGAAAGAAAAAGCTATGCTCATTTTCTTCTATTGAAAAAGCTTGCTTATACCTCTTTAAAGACTGAATGACATCTTCATTCCCAAGTTGTATAATCCGCTCTTTTGACCCTTTACCATAAATCTTTATGTATCCTTCAGATAAATTTACATTGTCTACAGTCAAGGAACATAGCTCAGATACTCTTACGCCTGATGCAAATAGCAATTCAAGGACCGCTATATCACGTGTAACAACTTTATTATAAAAAGTTGTATTATTTTCTTTGTGTAGCTCTTGATATGCTGCTGAAAGAATAGTTTGAATTGTAATTAGGGAAATTGTTTTTGGTAAAATTTTAGGTTCCTGAAATTTAAGTTTTATCTTTGAAAAAGGGTTATTTTCTATAACTTCTTCGTAATCGAGGTAATTAAAAAAAGCTTTCAAGCAGGCTATTTTTCGTTTTATAGTTTTTAATTTATAATTCTTATGGAGGTGTGTAATGTAGGTTGATATACTTGTTTTATTTAAATCTTGTCTATTCTCATTTATAAAAAATGCAAATTGATTTAAATCAATTCTATATGCTTTTAGCGTTTTTTCATTTAAATTTTTTTGATACTTGCAAAAGTCAAGATAATTATTAGTTAATTTATCTAGCTGCATCATATTTTCTCCTTAAATTAATTGTAGCTTTTATGATGTTTATAAATATTATTGTCGAATAATATTATATCAGAAAAAATCATTTAACCTAAGCCATATGAGCAGGTGATTTATCCGGGTAAGAGAGTTTGAATTGATGTAAAGTATGTTCCGACATATCTTGATGTATATTGCAGATAATTAGGTTGAGACATTTCTCGAAAATTAGGTACTTAAGCAGCAAAACGAATTCTAAAGACTATACTGATTGCGCTTCGCCTCCACAAATAAAAGCCGCTAAAATAGCGGCTTTTGTCATAAAAGATTCCGGATTTCACATATAATTCGGTTTTAAAGTATTTTTCCTTAAATAATATTCTTGATACCTTCACAGATCCTCTTTGCAACTATAGGGTTATTCATGGTATACAAATGTATTCCCTCCACATCATTTACCAGTAAATCAATAACCTGACTGAGAGCATATGACATTCCTGCATCAAAAAGTGCTGTGGGTTTATTCTCATATCTATTTATTATTTTTCTGAATCTGTTTGGCAGAGATGCTCCGCATAAGGTAACAATTCTTTCTATTTGGGCTTTATTGATAACAGGCATTATTCCGGCTGTTACAGGTACATTTATTCCTGCTATTCTGCAGCTTTCTATAAATGAATAGAAAAACTCATTTTCAAAGAATAATTGTGAAATAAGGAAATGAGAGCCTGCATCAACTTTTTCTTTTAAATGTCCCATTTCTGAGATTCTGTCTTTCGATTCCGGGTGGCATTCAGGGTAACAAGCACCTGCAATGCAGAAATTAGCTGCATTGTTCAAATATCCGGTTAATTCAGAAGCGTAATAAAAATCACTCTTTTCTAACACATTGGGATTTTTATCCCCTCTGAGTGCTAAAATATTCTCGATACCATTTTCACTAAGTACAGATATAAAGCTGTTAATTTCTTGTTTTGTATAGCTTGAACATGTAAGATGAACCAATGTTTCTATACCATACTGATGCTTTATCTTCTTGGCTATTTCAATTGTTTTGTTATTATTTGAGCTTCCGCCTGCACCGAATGTAACGCTTATAAAGTCGGGGCTAAGTTCACTCAAAATAGAAAGGGTCTCATCTATATCTTTTAGTTCAGAATCCCTTTTGGGGGGGAATATTTCAAATGACAACACAGGCCTTTTCTTTGAAAAAATTTCTTGTATTCTCATAAATAAATCTCCTATCTGTACTTATAAATTTACTGCCTACAAAGATTATCAAGGCTTATTATGACGTCTCCAACGAAAGGACTTTGTTCTGCTTAATTCATAAAGTTTTGAATAGTGTTTGACTAATTTAAATGGTTTGTGAACTTTATTTCATTATATCATAAATATACAATACAATATCAAGCAACTTTACCCCTTTCATTGCTACTTTTCTGTTTAATTTCTTCATAGAAGCAGTCTGTTGCAGGATAACACCCAGGGCAAACTTTTCTTATTTTCTCTAATACGTAATCACCATTTGCCGGATTATATAAATATTGAAACTGTTGCCTGATTATCTCATTGTCAGCTACACCATGAAAACTTGCACTTAAAACTGATTCCAGCATGTTTAAATAACAAATTATAATCCAACGAAGTTCGGAACTTTCCTCCATAGTCAGCTTTCTTTCGTAATCTTTACCTACTTCCAAGTTGATTGATAATAGTTTCCTGATTTTACTGCAAAGTTCCGTCTCATTTTCATTAAAAGCGATTTCTTCCTGATTAATAAGACTTCTTGCCTGTTTCTCATCAAATTTCTCCACATATTTTCTGGCAAGACTTGACTTGCGATTACTACTTAGATTTATACTCCACTGCATTACAAGCTCCAATGCCTTTTCACGTCTTGAACGTTCATGATCCTTTCTGATAGTGTACCATGCAGTGATGGCACTTATGATTATTGCTGTAATACTTATTATCATTGTTAATATAGATATCCACATATGTATCTCTCCTACACTTACCTTTTAAAGTATACAGATTTGTCAATATTATAGCATAGTTTGGAACTTATCCCAATAAAAGTTACTAGAGGCGGTTATTTAAATAATAAAAGCCTAAAAGAAAGGGAATTAACTTTCTTTTAGGCTTAGAATTTTTGATTTATATTATTTTATTCAAAAGTAGTTCCTGTAAAATCAACATTAGGAAAAAGCTTGGGGTCAAATGAGTTGTTATTCTTGAATTTACAATTTGTAAATTTAACGTCATTAGATAAACTTACCGTCAAAACATCACTTGAAGTATTATCAGATATCTCACATTTGTCGTATACAATATTTGTTGAAGAGTCGATTTCAATCAAATTATAGTTTTCACACTTTCTGATTACACTATTGGTAAGGACGAAATCTTTGCAATCATACAATGTCATAGCTCCATATGTACATTCTTCAATTATGGAATTATTAAATTTCAAATTCTCAGTATCTTTTGCTATAATACCGTAGGTTCCACATCCATATAAAATGCTGTTTGATATATCTATATCCTTTGATAAATCAAAGTTAAATACACCTCCTACACACGAACCCTTCTCTATGGTATGCCCGGCTTTGATATTCTTTATAGATATTTTTCTTGAGTTTATAAATGTCAGAACATTTGCATATCTTGGCTCAACAACTATTTCAACGGGTTTATCGCCCAAACCTTCCAAAGTCAGGTTATTAATTTCATTAAGTATTAATTCATTACCGTCGTACACACTTTCCCAATATATATTTTTACTTTTACTGTAACCCTGATTCAAATCTGAAATATTATAAGTTCCCGGTTTCAGCTTAATATGTTTATTAGAACCAAGTGCGTCAAACAGTTCATTAACATTGGAAACCGTTACTTCTTTAGCCTTTGAATCAGGTTGTACTCCTATATAAATACTCTTTGTTTTTCCATCCCAACTAACATCTTTTCCCAGGGCCTTACTTAACGCTGAAACAGGTAAATATGTAACTCCCTTTGAAATAAAGGGCTTAATGTCTTTACCGCTAGCGTCCTTAGGTTGGAAAAGGGCTCCATCCACATAGATTTTAATGTTATCATACATAACTGATAGCTTGCTTTCTATAGACGCTGCAAAAACTGTTACTCCTAATGCAAATGCCCCTATGATTACTGAAAATATTATTCCTGAAAAAAAGCCTTTAATTCTATCCTTGTTTTTCATGTATATACCCTCCATAATTTATTTATCATATGTATTTTACCATATATTAACATATACGCGTAATGGTAAACCGAGTATTTAACTTAACTGTAATATAACGAATGGAGTTGTCGCAAAGCAGGAAAATTTTCTGTTTTGCGACAACTCCATCCAATATAAAAGTTATAAATCACCTTTTATCAGAAATTAACCTTTCCTAACAAGAATGACTTATATAATGCCAAGTCCACAGCATCAACATTGCCGTCATTGTTTAGGTCAGCATTCTGAATTGAAGTATCTCCATTCAAAAGAGCCTTCTTAATTAATGCATAATCTATAGCATCCTTTTGTCCGTCGCCGTTGATATCTCCGGGAGTGCCACCACCACAAATCACTGGTGCTTGTTCATCAAGAAAAGCTGACATCCATGCCAGTGGAGCATTCCAGTTTGTGGATATTTCGTTTGTTGACCAAGACTCAATATTGTCCACAAAGCATTTTTCTGAAGGTATATTACCTGGTTCCCAACCTAAGCTTTTAACCAAAGGATCCTGTAAATTTGAGTTAGGTCCACCTGACATACATCCCGCAGGTGGATGTGGGAATGAGTTGTCCGCCTGATATGCCCAGAAACAGTGATTTGGATTTTCAAGGGGGTTATCACCATAGCCTGTCACATAACTCTGAACATTAGGGTTACGTCCCAGGATATAGTCCATTGCAGTTATAGCACCGTTTAAGTATTTTGTGTGACCATAGGAAGCATATCCGCTGAATAAATAAGCATAAGACATTACGATTGCGTTATTAACAACAAATGAGTTTGATCCCAGAGGGAAACCTGAAACTGCGGGTTGATCAAATGGAGAAGGAATTAATTTTTCTTCTATTGGAACACCATAGCCCTGGGCCTGTTCAATTGATATAAACTTGTCAGCGGCCGCCATGATGTTAGCTTTAGCTTTAGCTACGTCGGTTTCAGGCAGAAGATTAGGAACCAGAGCAAGAGTTATTGTTCCCATGCCGGCTGTATTATCCAAGTCAAAACATCCTGTAGGTCCTATATATTCACTACCGGCTAATTCAGTAGGTTCCTGAAGATAATGAGGTGAGCTCTTTATGTAGTCGAGATACTTTTGAGAACCTGTCGTAGCATAAAGTTCGCAAGCTGCCCAGTAGAAATCATCCTTATAATAGGGTGCCTCGGAATTTCCACAAAGAGCACTACTGGGCGGGGGATATATACTAGGATGTGCAACAGCTGCATCCCATGCGGTTTCAGCTGCAGTTAAACACTTAGCTGCGAAAGCAGCATCATACTTTTTCCATAGACGTGAACCCTGTGCAGCTATTGCAGCAAGATTCAAGGTAGCAACTGTGGTCGGGGGCTGCAAGTAACGCTCCATTTTATCTTGGTCCGGGCGAGTGGCAAGTTCTAACCAACGCACGTCACCGGCTTTGTGATGAACCATACCAGCCAATGTATTTCCTGCCGGAACCTGCATGTTCAGTAAAGCATTCAAATTGTAACGAGCTTCATCAAGAATATCCGGGAAGCCATTTCCGCTTTCTGGAATGTTCAATGAACCGTCTTTAAATGGAGCAACTGAAGTGTCTCCAAAGTAAAGTGCGCGCTCATATGAATTCATAAGAGTCCAAGTAGAAATACCGCCGTTAGTTACGTATTTACCAAAGTCTCCTCCATCATACCAACCACCTGTTACATCCAGTGTGTAATTTGCGATGTAATCTTTTGTTGGGTCGGGAGCCAGTATATCGGGATAATGTCCTGTCGGACGGGTCCATTGTTCACCATCTGCATATGGCATTGTTATTGGGATACCACTTCTGTGATGATAAAAATATTTAACTGAGTCATATTTCATTTTGGAATAAATGTCATTACCAATATTAAATGGCATACTTTCGTTGTCAGTCGGGTGGTCTGAAGTATTAGCATCAGGAACATCTGTTACTATCTTGTAGCCTGTACCCACTGTTCTGTAATTTGAAAAATCAATAATATGAACATTGTTACCTGATGCATGGTCATATCCCTTAACAGTTGATTTTCCTGTCATAACTACCGTGCCTTCACTATTAACTAATTGCCAGTTGATAGGAGTTGTTGAGCTTGTTGATACTGTTGCAATCTTAGCGTAATTCGGATAAAATCCTTCCTGATTTAAACGTACAGCATTTGTGGGCTCTGGAGCAGTCTTTAGATATCCTGTAAACTGCGGGTCCTTAAGGTAGATATCATCAAATGTAAATGTTATTGGTTTGAAATCACCTGTATATTCTGATGGAGCCTTGTAACTATCCGGAGCAAGCTGGAAAGCCAATTCAACATTGCTCTTGTCTCCCCTAGTCTGTGTGAATTTCTGAATTACAGTTTTCGGAGTATTAGCTTTTAATTCCAAGAAATCCCATTGTTGATTCATATTCCAGTATTCCTCATACGGGTCACCCTGATCACCGATTTTTGGATAGATAAAACAATCTCTATCAGCGGTTACAGTGAACTGTACAACGTAAGTATGGCCCTGTTGCAAAGTGAGTCCTCTGTGAAGGAACTGAACATCCCATCTCTGTCCCATTCCATAACTACCAATCTTTGATACTGTTATTTTGAACTTACCGTCAGCTGTAATATCGTAATCAGCTGATGCAGGGTAGGTTTCAACCACACGCCACGGAAAACCTATTCCGTTGTCAAAGGTGTGGTTCCTAATCAAGTCGCCGGCGCCTTCATATTCGCCTGCTGATGCTTGTACTACATATGAAGATAGAACAAACACTATCGCCATAAGCATTGCAATTTTTTTTACTAATCTTTTTTTCATATTTACCTCCTAGTTAAAATTTTTATTTTTTAAGCCCATTCAACAAAACTTGTCTCATGTAGGCATTAAAAACAATAATTGAATTGGAATGGTAAAAATATTCTTAGGCACGGTAAATATCTACAATTGGGGTATTGGAAATATGCTGTTAGATGTACGTTAATGACTTTATTTAACTCACAAAAATTTTAATGAATCAACTGTTAATCACCATTGGGTTTGCGATGGTTATTACATATATCAATATTTTACCATAATTATTGTAGAATTAGAAAAATTTCCCTTGATTAGATATTTTGACACTATTTTCTATTGTTCATTGATAATTTACTCTGAATGTATACTAAACCAAAAATATTACAATAAATTAACTGTAAATAAATAAAAAAATAGTTGATAACTGGTAAAATGAGTAATATAATCAATTATATAATTAAAACTGGAAGATATGTTATTTAATAGGTAAATCTAGGGATTAGAAAAAGGGGATAAAATAAGAGATTAAAAGAGGAATAGGAGTAGAGAAATATGCTGAAAAGAAGACCAATAATGGAAATAATGGAGTCTACAAAACAAAATGATGTAATATTTATACAACCGCATCTGTTAACAGATGAGTTAAAGCACGAACAAAACAAGATTGTTGTAGAATTCTGGGAAGCAATGCATAAACATGCCGTTTTATTGGGCGATATTCCATCGGAGCCTAATCATGGTATTTTTTTTATAGCGGGAACTTTACTGAAGGCAGGGTATGCGGTTGATGCTCTTGATTTTTACGCTTATGACCGTTACCTGAGATACAAAGAAGGAAGAAAGATTGAGTACAGTGATATTGAAAAAGCAATAAAGACTAAGAATGCAAGAGTTTATGCTATATCTTCAAAAACGGTTGCAATTAACAGAGCTATTGAGACAGCGAGAATAATTAAGAAGTTCCACCCGGAAGCAATCACAGTTTTTGGTGGCCTTCATCCCACACTTTATGGTGAAGAATTGTTAAAAGAACATTCTGATGTAATTGACTATGTTTCCAGAGGAGAAGGAGAGGATAGTACTCTTGAGTTTATGGAATACCTCGATGGAAAGAGAGATATTGGTGAAGTCAAGAACCTGATGTATATGGGGAAAGATGGCAAGGTTGTACATAATCCACGAAGACTTGTTACAGATGTCGACATAGACAATCTTCCATTTCCGGCATATGAGTTGATTTGTCAGGAGTCTAGCCCGATTGTACCGAGAGTTCTCGCTGCAAGAGGTTGCCCTCATGGTTGTGCCTTCTGTACTATTACTCACTATTATGATAGAAAATTTAAGCTTAGGAGTCCTGAATCTGTTATCAATGAAATACAATATATGAAAGATAATTTTGACATTGAATTTTATTGCATGGGTGATTTGACCTATTCAATTAATCGTGAATATGCTCACCAGATTTGTAATTTGTTGATTGAGAGAAAATTAAACAATATCAAATGGTGGTGTCAAACAACAGTTGGAAGATTGAATGCAGAAGACCTCGCTTTAATGAAGGAAGCAGGATGCATTCAGGTAGCATTTGGAGTAGAGGCTGAAGACCAAAGTATTTTAAATAATGTTGATAAGCCACATGCGGCAAGTAAGACTGAGGTACAATGTCAACTCGTTAAAGATGCAGGAATGACCGTTCAGACATACTGGTTAATCGGCTTGGGTGGAGATACCAAGGAATCTGTTGAGCATAGAATACAAAAGATCAAGACCTTTATTGAGACAGGATTAACAGATTCAATACATATTTCAGTTCCTGTTCCATTCCCCGGAACTCCTATATGGTATGAGCCTGAAAAGTACGGATATACAATAAATCATACTGATTTCAGCAAATACTGGATGAATTGCGATGAGTTAGGGTATGGAAAGCCAGTGTTAAATACTGAAAAATTATCGGCTGACCATCTTTACATGTATTGGCAGTTAGCATTATCTACTGCAACGGCAAGTTTTGAAAAAGTTGCAAAAGAGCAGGCAAACCATTTTGCTCACTTCCAGCCAAAGGGTTTATTTGTACCAAAAAGCGAAAGTGAAATGCCTGCATTTGCATAAAGACTTCTATGGATTGGTGAATTAACAGAGTATGGTGCATATATTTTCAATTGCCAGTTATGGATTTTGGCTTTCGATAAGTCTGATATTGCCAATAGGTCCACAAAATATGTTTATTTTATTACATAGCCTTACGCAGAAAAACATAAAGCATGATT
The DNA here is from genome assembly GCA_023412275.1 of Bacillota bacterium. Taxonomy (GTDB): domain Bacteria; phylum Bacillota; class Clostridia; order Acetivibrionales; family DSM-1351; genus Ruminiclostridium. Next base: position 23,167 of record JAEYNY010000182.1, on the reverse strand, counting down.
TTGTTATTGCAAGTGCAGCTGCCTTATCCGATACAATTTTGATTTTTTTAGGTGTTAGTGGATTCGCAAATATAATATCAGAAAACCGGATTGTAATATATGCACTGTATGTATTCTCCGTAGGATTTCTTACGTATATTGGAATAGGTCTTTGGAGAAGAAAGTTAGAGGTTGAGCAAATAAAAGGCGAAGCCTTTAACAAGAATCTGTTACGGAAAAGTATGCATATATTTGCTATATCAATGTTTAACCCACAGGCTATTTTAGATACTGTTGTAGTAATAGGCATTGCATCCGTTGACTACAACAATACCGCCGATAAGTTTGTATTTGGTTTAGCATGTGTACTTACATCTTTTATATTTTTTTACACTATTGTAATCATAGGAAAACTGGTTAATTCCAACATAAATCAAAAAAATTATAAGTTGTTGGATCGCTTATCTGCAATCCTTATGTGGATTTTTGCTTGCAGAGCGTTAATTAAGCTTTTTTAAAGCTAGGTCTTTATAGTTTATTTGAAGGAGGCTAGCTGTGAGTAATGCTAATATAATAACTTTATTTGATAAAGCTGTAGAAATGTACGGTAATGAGCCTGCGATAATTTTCGAAGGCAAGACCATAACATATAACGAGTTAGAGATTAATATAAACAAGTTGGCTGAATTATTAATACGTAAAAACATAAAAAAAGGTAATTATGTTGGCGTTTGCTTAAGAAAATCACCTGAATTGATATATGCCGCAATGGCAGTTCTGAAATTAGGTGCTGTTTATGTGCCGTTAGCTCCTGAATATCCTGTGGCCAGAACAGATTATATAATTGAGGATGCCGGTATTGATTCACTTATTGCCGATTCTGATATGCGTGACAAGTTTAATGTGAAGAATGTAATTTGTCCCATAGAAGACCTTTCTGAAACAAATGTCCCCGAAATAGCAACTGAAATAATGCAGCATGACGACTTAGCTTATGCTATTTATACTTCCGGTACAACAGGAAAACCCAAGGGAGTTATGATACATTGCGGAGGTTTTTTAAACAGGATTCAGTGGCAGAGAAAATATTTTAATGTTGATTTAAAGGATAGAATTTTACATAAAGCACCTATCGGCTTTGATATTTCTTTGTGGGAAATGTTTTTACCTTTAGTATCCGGCGCAGCTTTAGTCATATCCAAAGAAAACGGATATATGGATGTCGAATATATCATAAATCTTATAGAAAGTACCCGGGTCACAATCTCTCAGTTTGTACCTTCAATTTTACGTATACTTGTAGAATATACAAATACCAATGGCAGCAGTAAGCTAGCCTGCTTAAGAAAAATCGTAAGCAGTGGTGAGGAACTTACTTTTGGTCTGCTGAAGTCATTTACACAGCATTATCCCGACATAAAGTTATACAACTTTTATGGACCTACAGAGGCTTCTATTTGTGTTACAGCATGTTGCCTTAACGAATGTGAAAGTAAAAGCTATGTTCCCTTAGGTGATGCCATAGATAATATGGAAGTATTTCTGCTGGATGATGACAACAGGCTGATTACTGATAGTCATATTAAAGGTGAAATATGTATAGGCGGAATAGGGGTAGGTAAGGGCTACATTAACAAGCCTCAGGAAACAGAGTATGCATTTTGCAAGCACTACAGCAAAGAGGGTGAGGTAATGTACCGAACCGGTGATATAGGCTACTACTGTGATAATGACCTTGTATATGTGGGACGCAAGGACCAGACAGTTAAGATAAGAGGGAATAGAGTAGATTTAGGTGAAATCGAAGTAAAAATATGTGAAATACGTCAGATAGAGGCTGCTGTTGTAAAATGCTTTAAGACAGAACAGGAATCACAGATTTTAGCAGCTTTTTATAAGCCGGTTAATAAGGATTCAGATAATTTGAAAATCCAGGAACTTTTAGCAGGGTATTTAAAAAATGAATTACCTGCATATATGCTTCCTCAGCAATATATAAAAGTTGATGAGTTTGAACTTACGTCAAACGGCAAAATTGACAGGGAAAAGCTTAAACTTGAAGAAAAAACTCCCCGGATAAATGCAAATAACGGCTTCAATGAAGATAAGGATAAAAAAGCAATAATAATTAAGCTTTTCACTAAATACCTGAATTGTGAAATTTCTGAGGATGATGACTTCTTTATTTTAGGAGGGTCTTCTCTGGAAGCGATTCGTATGATTATGGAAATTAATAATGAACTCAATATTTCGTTGAAATACACAGACGTAATGCTGGACCTTACCGTTAACGGTATAGTTAATGCATGTGATTCTGTATAAAGAGAAGGCACAGGAGGTTAATCATGTTTGAACTGGATGTTAAAGTTGTTACTCGGGAGCTTAGTTTTGAAAACTTCAAATCCCATTTTACCAAACCTCTGATATACTACATGGTAAATAAAAATGATGATATGTCATTTTATATAACGTATGTGCTTGTTGACTTTAATAATAATAAAATGACATATATTTATTCATATAGTGACAGCAACAAACGAATATTGGAGATGCAGGACGAAATAGAACGGTATCATATGTCCAAGTGTCCGCATAATTCAATACAAGTAAAGGAAAATGAGAGTTTTTTGACCTTCAATGAGGATGAAAAATTCTTTACTTTTATTAACTACGTTGAAAAAAAGATGTATGTCTGTACAATGAAGGATTTAATACCTGAGTCAGAAATTAAGTTCGAAAAGATCAGTCATACATTTTATAAGGACGATACTGATCCATCATATTTTTATCTGTCTGCGGTAGATACTGAGCAAATACTACATATCTATAGAATATCTCTTGATCTGAAGGATATTACCGAGGTTAATTCTTTCGAAGGAAAGCCAATTCCTCCTCATGTATTACGGAACCATATGGACTATTTTTTCTTAAGTGATGAGTTCCGTTATTCACAATTTGAGCTAACAAAAAAGAATAAGGTTGTTACACAGGACGAGCTAAGTCGTATGTATTTTAAGCTATCCGTAAAACTTAATGTGGGACGTGAGGTTCCAATGAGTTTTCGTGAGGAAAGAGCGGCGTTATATGAGGAGATGCGCCGAAAATATGGAATAAAGTGCATGCAAGGCAGGATTATGATGATCAACCGCAAAACCAACGAACAAACTTACTATAATACTACAGGTGGAAGTCCTGCTCACTTTGAAATCGACAGTAAACAAAATTTTGTCTATACCTCTGCCCATAACTTTTTTGGAGTAAAAGACGGAGTTATCTATTTTGAACCGGCAATAATAGACAAGTTTGAAATCGTTGATGACAAATTGGTACATAAGGGAGCCTTCAGCTACGAAAAAGGATACCGTTATACGTCCCACAAGATATTCAGTGAGGGTGGAAAAACGTATATCTGTACATTTGGTCAGCCCAACAGATTGATTTTTGCTGATGCAGATACAATGGAGCTTTTATTCTATGAGGATATAGGAGAAGATGAGCTGAGTAGTCAGGATGATGTCAGTTTGTATATAAACTCCAGTGGAAACAACACGGAGATTATTGCTATTGAGGTTTCACCGGATAATAAGCTCATAGTTTTTGTAGACGGAACATATCTATATTTGTATGATTTTGAAAAACGTCAGATTTGTAAGAAAGTAAGTCATGGTTTTGATACAGGAGATAATGAAATCAAAATGGATGACTTTAAGATTAGAACAGTGCACTTTAACTACTTGAGCTAATATTACGAATAGGAGAAAAATATGAAAATTGAGATTAAAGAATCAAATGAAAACTATAATTTGTATGTAAAATCAGTTGACGGAAAGCAAGTTTTTATCACGATTGCAAATCAAAATAAAGACCAAAACATATTGAAGACCGCTTCACTGTTATACAAAAAAGCCTATGAGATATTAACCAAGTATAACATAACAGTATTTCATGAAAGGTTTTTCGGAACCAACAAGTTTTATCATGATGTACAGAAAATAAGGGCTGAAGAACTAAAACTGAATACTCAGGACAAATGTTTCAGTTATATTGAAGGTTCTCCTTATTGGGGTGAAGGAATCTCAGGTATTAACATACACGGTATCATTCTAAGCGATGAAGAGATTAAAGATGTGGAGTTCAATGGGGTAGTCTGTGGAAAACTGTATAAGACCGAGGCTGTGGACTATATGTTGGTACACACCGTTCATGGCAATAAGGATAGTGACTACTATGGACAGACATATGAGATGTTCCAATCAATGATTCAAGTGCTTAACAAATATGACTTTCAACTGAAAAATGTTATAAGAACATGGATTTATCTAGATAAAATATTGCTACAGTACGATGAGTTCAATAAGGCACGTACAAAAGTATTTTTAGAAAACGGGTTATGGTCTGAATCCGTGGATGTTGATAAAACAGAAGAAATATACATGCCTGCAAGCACCGGTATCAGCTGCGGCAATCCTCACGGCCTGACTGTAATCTCAGACGTTTTGGCTATAAGAACTAAAAATAGTGAAAAATTTAAGTTCTCAAGTGAATCAGGTAAAGATCAGAAGTCTGCAATGCGTTACGGTTCTGCTTTTTCAAGGGCTATTGTGCTGGATGACAAGACAAGCAAATATGTTTATTTATCCGGTACGGCATCAATTGATGATTTGGGGAACACAGTATATCTTGACGACATCTCATTGCAGATAGATAAGACATATTTGGTAATTGATGCCCTGTTGGATATAAGCTCAATGAAATTAAACAACATGGTTGAGGGAACGGTATTCTTAAAAAAGGCAGAGTACATAGATGCATTCGTTGAATACTGCAAAAAACGAAATATTGAGTTGCCTGCTTTGATTACGGTTGCAGACGTTTGTAGGGATAACTTACTGTTCGAAATGGATGGAACATTTGCAGGTTGATGTTAGGTATTTACGCTAAAAGGTGGAACAAGAAATGTTAAGATATTTTAATATTATAGTTAAATTTTTAAAATATGCATTTATTCAGGCTTTGGAGTATAAGGCTAACTTTATTCTGGGGGGCTTGTTTGAATTTTTGTGGGTAATTTTAAATGTAATATTTTTTAAAGCATTATATCAAAATACCACTTCTATTGCAGGATGGTCAGTAGACGAAGTACTGCTACTGGTATTTATATGCGGACTTGTAGACAGTGTACACTCATTTTTCTTTGCATCAGGATTTATTGACATACCAAACCTGATACGACAAGGAAATCTGGATTTACTTTTATTAAAACCAATTAATAAAAGATTCTTTCTGTCTTTTCGGTTAATAAATGTGGGCCAGATTTTAAACGTAATTTTCAACGTGGTAATGATAATAATTTATACAAACAAGATTACCACAAATCTAAGCCTAACCAATGTATTGTTATTTATACTACTGATAATAAGTGCGCTGATAATAGTAAATGCCTTCTATTTCTCATTATCCATGCTAGCTTTCTGGGTTATCAAGGTTAATGCGATTATAGGCTATTCCCAGGAATTATTTACAGTAGGCAATAAACCTATTAATGTATACCCGAAAATAATACAGAAAATATTTACTTATTTGATACCTTTGGGTGTAGCATTCAGTTATCCGATTCTGTATCTATCTCATAAGTTATCAACGTCCAGCTTAATTGCCGGATTTGTAATAGCAGTTATCTTTTTTGCATTATCCCATGTTTTATACAGACGAGGTATAAAGAAATATACAAGTGCTACCAGCTGATGATTTATATAAGGAGAGGTAACAATGAAGGTCATAAATGTAAAAGATATTTCAAAAACATATGAATATTATAAAAAACAAGAGGGAATAAAGGGAAGCTTAAAAAACCTGATACATAAAGAAATCCTGAGTAAGGAAGCTGTCAGGAATCTCAGTTTTTCTATTGAAAAAGGGGATATGGTAGGTTTTATTGGGATGAATGGCGCAGGTAAAACAACAACTTTGAAAATGTTATCCGGAATTTTGAAGCCTACATCCGGTGAAGTTGATGTTTTAGGCTACAATCCCTTTGATAAAAAGAACGACTTCTTGAAGAGAATATCAATGGTAATGGGCAGCAGAAGCCAATTGTGGCTTGATATACCTGCAATAGAGGCATTTGCCCTGAATAAAGAAATCTATGGAATTGAAGAAAAACAGTATAAAGATACACTGGACGAGTTAGTTGAACTGTTGAATGTAGGCCAGTTAATTAACACTCAGGTAAGGAGATTATCTCTGGGTGAAAGAATGAAAATGGAGTTGATTCTTTCATTACTGCACTCGCCGGAGATTATTTTTCTGGATGAACCTACTATAGGTCTGGACGTTGTATCACAAAACGTTATTCGTAAGATGCTTAAAGCCTACAACCAAAAACATAATATTACAATAATACTAACCAGCCATAATCTGGATGATATTGAGACAGTATGCAGCAAGCTTATGATAATAGACTCAGGGCAAATGATGTTTAACGGACAGCTGGAAGATTTTATTCAAAAGCAGACATCAACAAAAATTCTCAGGATTAAATGCTCCCGAGATCCTGCCAGAATTAAGGCGGTAATGGGAGAACACAAGGTTGAAATACTCAGTGAAGACAGCGAAAGAATGAATGTAAAGGTAAGTAAAGAAAGTGTTATGCAGCTGACAAATATATTGATGAGCGAATGTATGAATGACATAAAAGACATCAGTATAGAGGAAGCAGACATGCAGGAGATAATCTGTAATTTATATATATAGTATTGGAGAAATTTATTTATGAACAAGTATTTAAAAATCATGAATACTAGTTTACAGAATAACATGGAATACAGATTTCAGTTTATGACTACAATTATCTGCTCCTTCATTCCGTTTGCTGTAAACTCATTAATCTGGTTGTCTATCAATAATTATTCATCTGATCTTTATGGGTATTCATTAAATGAAATTTTTACCTATTACTTTATTATGATGATTGTTAACAACCTTTTACAATGTGATATTGCTTATACTGTTTGTGACGATATAAGGTCCGGGACTATTATACCTTATTTGTTAAAGCCATTGGACTATATGGGCTATCATTTGTTTAACGAACTGCCCAGAAAAGTAGTGTTTATTATATGGGGAGCTGCTCCAACAGCAGTTTTATTCCTATTTATCAGAAAATCACTTACCTTGAGCTGGGATCCTATTTTGATTGCTCAGTTTATAGTCAGTCTTATTATCGGAATACTCATCAGCTTTTTGCTGTACTATTTATTGGGATTGCTGGCTTTTACTTTTTCTCAGGTTGGAAACTTTATTATGGGATATGGTGTTTTACTAACAATTATTTCAGGAAAAATATTTCCACTAACACTTATGCCCGGGCTCGTTAGAAGAATTTTAGATTTTACACCTTTTCAATACACGGCATATGTACCGGTAACAATTTTGCAGAATAAGTACGGCAGCTATACTGAGGTTTTTGGCGTAATAATGTTGGGAATTGTCTGGGTTGCCGTATTATATGGAATTTGCAGATTACTTTGGAAAAATGGATTAAACAAGTATTCTGCATTCGGTGGTTAATAAAGAGGTTAATGGATGTAGGGGGAGAGATGGATACATACATATCTAATATAAGCTATGCTACAGGTGAACAAAGGGAGATTGTATCATTGTCCGGTAATGGGGTAGATGAACGTACCATTGCAATGTTCTCAAAGTTCGGACTTAAGTATTACCGGGAATTCAACGGGTCAATATATGATCTGGCAGTAAAGGCTGCTGAACAAACTCTTAAGGAGAACCACAATCAAATTAAGGAAATGATTTTTACCACAGGAAGCTTCCATTCCCAACCTGAACCATATAACAGGATTTCAAACATCAGAGAGTTAAACACGGTAATTGACAAACTGGGGATAGAGGCTTATCCATATGGAATATTTCTATCTGATTGTGCAAATGTAATCTCTGCCATACATGTTGGAAAGAGTTTACTGTGTGAGAATCCGGACAAGGATATACTGATTGTTTCATCAGATGTTACAGGTAAGACGGAATCGAGAATTGTACCGCCCGGTTCTTCAATAAAGAGCGACGGAGCGGGGAGCTGCATATTATCCGGTAAACCCAATGGAGCCAGCTTCATGATTCTGTCAGTTAAACAGTATCATAATAGCAGAATGCTGAATAATTCAGGGTTCGCAAATTACTCTATTGAACTAATGAAATGTATGGACTTCATTAAAGACGAGTTCTTTAATGAGGGAATGGACAAGTATAAATTAGTGCTTGTAAATAACTATAGCACCGGGTTTGCCAGAAGTCTGGCAAAACAAATCGGTATTCCCGTTGAAATAATATATACGGAGCAAATTGCCGGTTATGCTCATTGCTTTGCATCAGACATATTCATAAACTTATCAAAATTGATTGCAGACGGGTGTATATCCGATGGAGACAACATTCTTGCCATTGCATCAGGGCCCAGTTCTATCAGTGGAATAAGCCTTAAATATGTTAATAAATAAAGGGTAATAAAATAAATCTATTAAAATATATCAGAAAAGAGGAGATGGCAATGGATAGTGTTAAGGAAATTTTTCAAAATGACTTAAAGGTTCTTCATCCGCTTCAACATATTTCATCACACAAAGAACCTTTAATTGTTGAACGGGGAGAAGGTGTGTATTTATATACTTGTACAGGAGAGAAGATACTTGATGCATTTTCAGGTATGTGGAATGTTGATATTGGATATGGAAACAAGGAGATTGCTCAAACAGCTTACGACCAGATTTGTAAGATTGCATATGGGTCCAACTTTTCAGGTTCATCCACTTTACCTCAGATTTATCTGGCCCAAAAACTTGAAGGATACGCATACAGCAGTCTGAAGACTACCTTCTTTACCTGCGGTGGTTCTGAATCGAATGATTCTGCATTTAAAACAGCACAATACTACTGGAAAAGAAAAGGTAAGCCAACAAAAACAAAGATTATATGCCTCAATAATGCTTATCACGGCATGACTATGGCAGCTGCAAGTGCTACGGGCATACCTAAGTTCTGGAATATGTTCAACAAGGTACCTGGCTTTATACATATAGCAAATCCATATGCGTATAGATTCTCTGAGGAATTAAAGGCAAATGAAACAGTGGGACAGGCAGCAGCAAGGATTTTTGAAGAAACTATCTTAAAAGAGGGTGCTGACACAATTGCTGCATTTATTGCAGAACCTGTTCAGGGCTCAGGAGGGGGAATTGTACCACCTGAAGATTATTTCCCTCTTATCAGAAAACTGTGTGACAAATACGATATTCTGTTGATTGCTGATGAAATCATTACAGGCTTCGGACGTACAGGTAAAATGTTTGCATTGAATCACTGGGGAGTTGAACCTGATATACTCTGCTTCGCAAAAGGTATCACGAGCGGTTACATGCCATTAGGCGGAATGCAAGTCAACGACAAGATAAATGAAGTTATACAGAATGCACCGGGTGATGAAGCTTGGCTTCACGGATATACATATTCAGGCCATGCGGCTTCCTGTGCTGTTGCATTAAAGAATCTTGAAATAATTGAGAGAGATCATTTGCTTGAAAATGCAAATGCAATGGGGGACAAGCTTACAAGAGATTTGGCAAGTATCATGGATTATGACTGTGTAGGGGAAATTCGAAGAATCGGACTTTTGTATACGGTTGAATTCGTTACAGATAAAGCCTCCAAAGAAAAGAACTTTGATCTGGCAGCAAAGATGTATACAAAATGTCTTGAAAAGGGTGTACGAGTAAGAACACTTGGCAATAACATTTCTTTGGCACCTCCATTTATTATAAAGCCAGAGGAAGTTGACTATGTTGTAAAGGTCATTAAGGAAGCACTTAACGAGAGTTTAAGATAATAGAATAATACGGGGTAACATTTATGTGCGGTATCAGCGGTATATTTAAGACGACAGGACTTGAACAAATCAATAAAAAAGAAATATTTGACATGATGGACGTACTTGAGCATCGAGGGCCAGATGATTCAGGCCACAGGCTTAGAGAATATTACGGACTTGGTTTCCGAAGATTGAGCATAATTGATCTGCAGTCGGGTAACCAGCCCATAGAAAACGAAGACGGGACCATCTGTGTTATTTGTAATGGGGAAATATTCAATCATATAGAGTTGAGAGAAGAACTTCGTAAAAAAGGACATGTGTTCAGAAGTAAGTCAGATGTTGAAGTTTTAGTGCATTTGTACGAGGATTTGGGAGAAAGGTTTCTGGACAGAATAAACGGCCAGTTTGCGTTGGCTATTATTGATGAAAACCGTCGGAGTATTATGCTGGCCAGAGATCAGTTTGGAGTAATGCCTTTATTCTACACTCTTGTAGAAGGCACTTTATTGTTTGCATCAGAGATAAAGGCATTACTTACTAATCCGCTGGTAAGAAGGGAAGTAGACCTGGTCGGAATGGACCAGTTCTTTTCTCTGCCGCACACGGTTAGTCCCAGAACAATGTTCAAAAATATTAAAAACCTTGCTCCCGGTCACTTAATGTATGCAGAAGCCGGGAAACCCGATTTGATTCTAAAACAATACTGGGATTTAGATTATCCGCTGTTAAATGAGGAAATTGAGCGGCATAGTGAGTCATACTATATGGAACGGATTGAAGAACTGCTCTTGCAATCAATTAAGTTCCGTACCAGAGCCGACGTAGATGTAGGTGCCTTCTTAAGCGGAGGGCTTGATTCTTCGTTGATTGTATGCATGATGAAGGCATTGTCTCAGAGCAGAAGAAAGATATTTTCAGTAGATTTTGAGAACGAAGAATTTTCAGAGCGAAAATACCAGAAAATTGTGGCTGACCAGTTGGAGTATGAACACTATTCTGTACCGTTCAGAGTGGATGATATCGCAGAGAGATTGGAGAAGGTAATATACCATACCGAAGCACCGGTAAAAGAATCCTATAATTCTGCAACAATGGCTTTGGCAGCCAAGGCCAGAGCGGAGGGAATTAAGGTTATTCTGACAGGTGAAGGTTCGGACGAGCTGTTTGCAGGGTATCCCAGTTACCGCTTCGACCAGTTCAGAAAGCTGAGAAACCAAAACGATTTATCTTCTGATGAAGAGAAAATGCTGCGTAGTAAGGTATGGGGTGACCCTTTATTCAAATATGAAGCAGATTTCTTAAAGCTGAAGGAAGATAAAAAGGCAATTTACAGTCAGCAGTTAAACGGTTGCTTTGATGACTTTGATTTTACAAACCATCAGTTAGTAAATCAATCAAAAATAACAGGAAGGCATGTAATTCATCAAAGGTCATACGTAGATTTAAAGGTTCGTCTCATGGATCATCTGGTATCCGATCACAGTGACAGAATGCTGATGGCAAGTTCTGTTGAAGGTAGATTTCCATTTCTGGATATTGATTTGGTTAACTTTATAAGAACGGTTCCTCCTGATTTAAAACTAAATAATTTTAAGGAAAAATACATATTGAAGCAAACCGCAAAAAAATTTGTACCTGACGCAATTATTAACAGGGAAAAGTATATTTTCATTGCCCCCGGCAGCCCTTTCCTGTTAAGAAAAAACTACGATTGGATAAATGATTTGCTTTCATATGAAACCATAAAACGGCAAGGGTATTTCAATGCCGATGAAGTAGAGAGATTAAAGAAAAAGTACTTAGATCCCGACTTTTCTCTGAAGACTTCAATTGATACAGATTACATGCTAATGATTATTATGTTTTGCTTGTTTATTAAAACATTTGATATGCCATCTTTATAACTATGCTTATAGCTCCAGGCAGATTATTGCTTAAATTTTGACAGTGATATATAAGACACAAAGGGGGATTTATTTTGAAAGAGACAGAAGAAGTTTTATTTAATATTTGGAAAGAGATATTGCAGCGTGACGATTTTACCAGTGAAGATGATTTCTACTCCTTAGGGGGGACATCTTTACAGGCATTTACACTGATAATGGAAATTAAGAAAAAGTTTGATTTGGAATTACCGCTTATGTATGTATTGACAGAGGCGAGTATCAGCTCTTTGGCAGAAGTAATTAACAGTCAGTTGGGATCAAATGAATAATGAGATCTGGAAAGGAAGAGACAACATGAATTTTAGTGAAATGTTTAACACAAACGTTAAGAGCGACGTATTACTCATTCAACCTCACATACTTAAGCATGTATCTGTTGAAGATATTGATATTGTTCAGCAGCATTATTGGGATGCAAGTGACAAAGTCGGTTCCTTGATAGGAGACTTGCCCATTGAGCCAAACTGGGGATTGTTGTATTTGTCCTCTGCACTTAAGCATAATGATTTTTCAGTACATATGCTGGATTTCCATTTGTATGATTATGTTAAATACACCAAAACCGGAAATTTCATTGATTATGATGATATTGAAAAAATACTGTCTACAAAGAAAAGCGCAATGGTGGCAATATCATCTCTGACCCGTTCCCACCACAGAGCGTTAAAGATTGCAGAGATATGCAAAAAAATTAACCCGGAATGCAAGGTAGTACTGGGTGGAATCCATTTTACCTTTATAGCTGAAGAAGCAATAAAGAGCAGTCCATATGTAGATGTCGTTATTAGAGGTGAAGGAGAAAAGGCCATAGTTGACCTTATGAAGAATTTAAATGACATAGACAAATGGAGCGATCTCGAAGGCATAGTTTATTTAGACAGAAACGGAAAAATAGTAAACGACAATAAAATTAATCATATTGAAGATATAAATAAGCTGGCATATCCGGATTATTCCTTATGGCCAAGTGATGTACCTTTGATTCCACGTATTTATTTGTCCAGAGGCTGTATAGGAAATTGTGATTATTGCGTCGCCAACCTGTTGTTTAAGAGCAAACAAAGAAAAAGAAATATGGATGACGTAATGAATGAAATAAAGATGTTGTACTATGAATACAAAATCGAGGAAATGCTTATTGGAGATTTGTGCTTCCCATCTTCAAAAAAGGACACAATTGATTTTTGCAAGAGGATTATTGACAGCGGAATGAAGATAAGATGGTGGTGTCAGACACGGCCTGAAATTCTGGATGATGAAATTCTGGGATATATGGAAAAGGCAGGGTGTGTTCAAGTGGCCCTGGGTATTGAAAGCTCTGATCCTGATGTCTTGGAAAAAACAAATTCAAAGAAATACGGGGCTAAGGTGACACAGTCTATTTTTGACATCTGCAGTAATGTCAAAAAATATAACATAGCAATTCAGGGTTACTTTATCATAGGGTTACCGGGAGATACTATTGACACCAGCATTCAGACCATTAAAATGATGGACTATCTTACTGCCGAGGGTCTGGTTGACATTATGCATATCTCGGTTATGGTTCCTTATCCGGGTACAAATCTTATAAGTAATCATGATTTGTATGGTCTTGAAATTATAGATAATGATTATTCTCATTATTTAATGAACTGCGATCTGATGAATGCCGGAGTTCCTGTATATAAGACCAATACACTGGATAATTATCAAATATTCAGCTTATGGCAGCTTGCACTTAGTACGGTTGCTAAGAACTTTGAAAAAAGGAATATCAAAGATCATATAATGTTCAATGCACTTAATAATTTTGTTAACGAAATAGAGGTTTAGTTTTTTGATAAACGTTAATTTAGGAGGATAACAATGGAAGTAAAGGTTGATCAAAGAATTGTGGACCAGTTTGATAATGTACAAATTGGAGTATTAGTTGTTAAAGGCTTGACAAATGACTATAAAAATAATTATGACGAAATAGACCAATTGTTAAAAACTGCAGAGAAATCTGTAAATGACCATTTCAAGGGTAAAGAAATAACACAGGATGAAACTATAATCAGATGGAGAGGGATATACTCTCAATTTGGTGCTAAACCAAGTAAATTCAGATGCTCTATAGAAAGCTTGTGCCGTATGGTAACATCTGAAAAGAATGATTACCAAATAAGAAGAATCAACCCATTAGTAGATATTTACAATTATATTTCTTTAAAGCATCGAATACCTGTCGGCGGAGATGATACTGATAAGGTTGAAGGATACATTTGGTTGACGGTAGCCGACGGTACAGAGGAGTTTAGCGTTCTTAATTCAGGGGAGAAAGAGTTTGCCTGTGAAAAAGAGGTTATATACAGAGATGAAAAAGAAGTACTTTGCAGACGATGGAATTGGCGTGAAAGTAATAAGACTAAGCTGGATGAGACAACTAAGAATGTTTGTCTGTTTATAGAGGGAGTTTCAGTATATTCTGAGGAGGATATGAGAGAAATCCTTGGTGAAATGGCTGAGTTGGTAGGCAAGTATTGCGGTGGAGAGGCAAGTATTTCTGTACTTAACAGTAAAAACCTTAAACTGGAAATTTAATAACACTTATCTTATATAGAAAGGATAGTACATAGTATGAGTTTATCATTTGAAGAAGTTATAAAGTCAAAAGAGAATGCTGAAATCAAAACAAAGGCATTTATTAATGGAAAGTACGTAGACAGTCTTGACGGGGATACATTTGATAAGGTAAGCCCAATAGATGGTAAGGTTATAGCAAAGATTGCATCATGTAAACAGGCTGATGTGGATTTAGCTGTAAATGCAGCAAGGCAAGCATATGAAAAAGGTGTTTGGTCTGATATTACACCGGAGCAAAGGAAGAATATACTCTATGCATTTGCCAATCTGGTTGAGGCTCACCACATGGAGTTAGCTACACTAGAGACTATGGATATGGGAAAGCCCATTTCCAATTCAATAGGAGAGATTCGCAGATGTTTTAACGGTATACGTTGGTTTGCAGAAGCCATTGACAAATTATATGGAGCAGTGGCAACAACACGGCCAAGTATCAATGCTCAGATTGTGCGAGAGCCCTATGGTGTTGTTGCGGCAATCATACCCTGGAACTATCCTCTAATGATGGCTGTTTGGAAGTTTGCACCTGCGTTGGCAGCAGGCAACAGTGTTGTATTAAAGCCTGCGGAACAATCACCTCTTACCTTGCTTCGTATAGCGGAATTTGCAAAACAGGCTGGCATACCTGACGGAGTATTCAATGTTGTTCCGGGTTACGGTGAGACTGCAGGACAAGCTCTTGCATTACATATGGATGTTGATAAAATTACCTTTACCGGGTCGTCAGAGGTTGGAAAATTGATTATGCAGTATTCAGGACTTTCAAATATGAAGAGAGTTTCTTTGGAATGCGGAGGCAAATGCCCAAATATTGTATTCCCTGATGCATATGATTTGGACGATGCAGCCAAGCAGACTGCCGGAGCAATGTTTTACAACAGCGGACAAGTATGTGATTCACCTACACGTTTATTGATCCATAAGTCAATTAAGGAAGCTTTCCTGAAGAAATTAATTGAATACAGCAAAGAATACATGCCTAAAAATCCTTTAGACCCCACTTGTTCAATGGGAAGTGTGGTAACAGGTGAACAAATGGAAAGGATACTGAATTATATTGAAATCGGAAAAGCAGAGGGCGCAAAGCTGATAATGGGCGGTAAACAGGTTCTTTCAGAATCAGGGGGATATTATGTAGAACCTACTATCTTTAGTAACGTTAATAACAAAATGCGTATTGCACAAGAGGAAATATTCGGGCCTGTCCTGTCTGTAATAGAGTTTGAAACCGAAGAAGAGGCAATTGAGATTGCAAATGATTCAATATATGGTTTATGTGCTTTTGTGTGGACATCAGATTTAAAGAAAGCAGTATCTCTGTCCAAAAAGCTTAAATGCGGAAAGGTACTCATAAACAGTACCGGTGACGGAGATTGGAGTGTTCCTCACGGGGGCTTCAAACAGTCGGGTTTTGGAAGAGATAAATCAATTGAATCCATAGATCAGTACACTCAGACCAAGCTTACATGGATTGAACTGTAATATTGAATATTTCATTTAAATAAGAACGGATGATTTAATATGTCTGGAAAAAATGTGAGAATTGAAGATCTTATACAGAGCGAGCGTATCTTCTTAAAAGAGTATGATAACTTTTGTATACATAACAATGTGAAACAAGTATTGGACTATTATGGAATTGAAAATTCATGGGCCTTTATTGATACAGTAATTGGCGTTAATATGTCAATTCCCGATAACGATATTAATAAACTTGACATCAAATATAATATAGATACCGCCTCTGTTCTTGATCCTTTTTTGAGTAAAGTGAAAGCTATTATTCCAAATGCATATCAAGATGAGTTTGCTGACTGGAATACCATAAAAGAAAAAGTTGAAAAAGGAATACCAATTATAACAATGGTTGACGTTTTTTATCTGAAATATCTGCCTTACTACCTCCAGGCAAATGCCATACACTCTGTTATTTTATGCGGGTATTCAGACGAGCTTCAGGAGGTATATGTTGTTGATTGGTATGAGCCATATTTTTACAAGGGTACTCTGAAGTATGAGGATTTTATGAAGGCCAGAGCATCTGAAAACCCAAAGGGAATGCTTGTAAATAGTGATTTTCCTATCTTGAATAAGTGGATAGAGATTGAAAAAGATGGTTGGGAAGCAGATTTCAAGACCTTGTTGAGGATTACAATTGACAAGATGCAAAAGGAGTATTATTCAAAAACCTCTGTATCCCAGAGCAGTTGTGACGGAATTGGTGTCTTGTACAAATTGAAGGAAATCATAAATGATATGGGGCAGTCTTCTGAGGCTGAAAGGAAGAAGCTGAGTGCAAGGTTACATGGTATGCTGTTCCTGATGCCAAAGTACCGAATGTTTTTTGCAGGGTATATTGAGAGGGCTTTGGGGAGTGTTACAGAAGAGAACTGTGATTATGAGATTGAAGTAATCGGAAAAGGTGTAAGCTTGTGGAATAAATTACTTAAGCTTATTGTTAAGTTTTCCTTGCTAAGTACAGATGCTCTGCTTGATAAGATAAAAGTTCAATTTGATGAAATTCTGGAAAATGAAAAAGAGTGCATTCACGTTTTAGACAATATTAAGCACAAATTAACGGATAATTGGTAAATAGAAAGAGGTGGTATGTTTGAGTTTTAAAAGCATAACAGATATAATCTCTCAAAATGCAGCGGAAATGCCTGATGTAGTGGCAATCGTTTGTAACAAGGAAGGTATATCATATAAAGATTTTGACAGAAAATCAAATGCATTTGCTAGTATGCTCATTCAAAGAGGGGTAAAAAAAGAATCTGTTATTGGAATTATGATGACCAGATCAATTGAAATGATTATTGCCATGATCGGCATACTTAAGGCAGGAGCTGCGTATATGCCTATTGATCCCGGTTGCCCTGCTCCACGCATAGAATATATGATTGATGACAGTAACATGGAATTGCTCTTAATCAATGACGGGACTAAGGACGGATTTATCTTTGAAGGAAAAACAATTAATATCACCACTGAACTTGCTGAATATCCAAGTATGTTGGAGGATTTTACTGGGCCTGCAATAAGCCCCGAAGATCTGGCATATATACTTTACACTTCAGGCTCTACCGGTAAACCAAAGGGTGTTATGATTGAACATAAATCAGTAACAAATGTCGTCAAAGCCATACCTGAGTTTATGGGGCTAGAGGACGGAGGAAAGATATTAAGTGTTACAAAAATAGTATTTGATATATTTGTTATTGAGTCTTTACTTGCATTGGCTCATGGTATGGAAATTTACCTTGCAACTGAAAGAGAACTTTATAATCCAAGACTCCTGGGTAAAATCTTACTTAGGAATAACATCAATATTATCCAGATGACACCATCAACAGTACAGTATTTTCTGAGCTGTGATAAAGAGCTGAATTACTTGAAAAATATTGAAACAATGATTATTGGAGGAGAAGTATTCCCAAAATCTCTTAGGGATGAGATTAAAAAACATTCAAGTGCTACAATCTATAATGCCTATGGGCCTACGGAAGCAACAGTATATTGTTCTTTATCAGATGTTACTGACAAAGATATTGTTGACATAGGTAAGCCTATGTTAAACTATTCCACATTTATTATTAATGAAAACGGAGAGTTGGATACCAAGGGTGAACTATATATCGGAGGGGTAGGAGTAGCCAGAGGGTATATAAATAAACCTGAGTTGACAGAACAAAACTTTGTTTTTCTGCCGGAAATATCATCCGACAGATTGTACAAAACAGGAGATTTGGTTGAAAGATTGCCAGACGGTAGTATCAATTATTTATACAGGCTTGATTATCAGATTAAAATAAACGGATATAGAATTGAACTTGGTGAAATCGAGAGTGTTATTATGGAATATAACGATATAAAGCAGGCTGCTGTGGTTGTTAAATCCGATAATGATAATAATCAGTACTTATGTGCTGTTTATTCAACATACAATGATATATCTGAAAGTGATCTGAAAAAATATTTAAAGTCGAAATTACCTCAGTATATGATTCCGTCAATTTTTGTCCACACAGAAACAATGCCCGTTAATAATAATGGGAAAATTGACAGAAATGCCCTTAAGGTTTCAATTTAAAGACTACAAGTATAAGGAGAATAAGTATGGATACACGAGATAAAGTTGTTGATATAATAGTAAAAGTAATGAACATACCTGATTTAAAAGAGAAAGCTGCAACCGAGGACGATTTGTCGGAGGTGGGGATTAATTCCATTAAATTTATAGAAATTGTAGTTGAGCTTGAAAAGGAATTTGATGTTGAATTCGATGATGATGAATTAGATTTTAGGAGCTTTACTACAATCACAAGTATTTGTGACTATCTGGAAAGCCTGACTTAATTAAGATATAATTTATATTATGACTGTATTCGGCTGCTTTAAAATGAAAAAGGGGTAGGGCTTCAATGGAGGAATTTATAAAGAATATTTTTACATCTTTAGGATCGGATGTATGCGGTATAGCAGGTATTGAAAGGTTTGAAACTGCTCCCAAAGGATTTCACCCAACAGATTTGTATAGTAAATGTAAGTCTGTTATTGTCTTTGGTATTACTTTACCAAAGGGATTATGGGAAGTGGAACCTCAGCTCATGTATGAACATTTCAATACAATTAGCTGTTCTATGGTTGACTACATAGCTTTGACCGCATCAAACAGAATTGAAAAAGAATTCAAGTGTACATGTGTTCCACTTCCATGTGATACTCCATATAACTCATGGGATGAAGAATCCATGACGGGACATGGGCTGCTTTCCATGAAGCATACGGCAGTGGCTGCCGGTATTGGTACTCTGGGGAAAAATACATTGCTATTGAATGAAGTATATGGCAACCGTTTGACTGTTGGGGCGGTTTTAACCGATATTGAGCTTAAATCCGACCCTTATGCAAAAAGTATCTGTATTGAAGCATGTACGCTGTGTCTGGACATATGTGCTGTTAGTGCTATCAATGAGGACAAGGTAGAACAAAAAAAGTGCAGACTGAATTCATACGGAAAAACTAAAAAAGGTTTTGAGACAGTTGACTGCAATAAATGCAGAACAGTTTGTCCTGTGGGAAAAGGTTTGAAACGCACTGTATAGAATACAGGTAGAGTTGTTATTTGATGATAAAAGGGTGTAGCATAAATAGGGCAGCGTTAAGGTGCAACCTCAAGTTATGCTGCAACTTATACAATGAACGGTGGGCTTTCTGGGCTCACCGTTTTTCTTTTGATGAGTTATCACAGAGTGTGCAAATAATTGAATAAACTGGGATAATATGGTAATATTATCTTAAAATATACTTTGAAAAAGGAGGTTAATTTATGAAAAAAGCTGTATTTTACCGTAAACTTGCAGTTTTTCTGGCATTGGGGCTGCTTTTTCAATCCGGAGGATTTGTTCAAGCGGCGGCAATTGATACTGTAAACGTGGATTTTAATAATATTTTACGACCGGTGAATCATAGTAACTTCGGCTACATTCTTACACCTAATTATGATATACCCGATAGCAGGATGACAATGCTGGGACCCATTCTGAACCGAGAGACTATCCCGGTTCAGACATTTCAGGGAGTGGGTGATTTGGACGGGACCTGCTTTAATAACGAAGACAGTCAACTCCAGAGGTGCTTGGAAGCATATCAAAGGGCAAAGGCCAACGGATTGAAGTGGTACTTTCTTCTGGGGCTTAACCCGTCATGGACAGCACCCAACGGTGCTCCCGGTGGTGGTGCTCCTACCAATCAGGCTTGGTTTAAGCAGTATGTTAAAGACGTTCTCCAATATTTAAAAGATAATGGAGCAACGCCGGACTTTGCAGACCTTACAAATGAGTACTGGACGGGACGTGAAGAGACTTTTAAGGGAAACTGGGAAGCAGTGAGGGAAGTTTATCCCGACTATATACCTATAGTAGGCCCCGGTGCAGTAGGCTACTCAGGAATAGCAGATTTTTACATACCATTCTCCAGTGAAAACCAAATGGATTTAGAAGGGCCTTGCTGGCATGAATACTGGGAAGGTAGCACATATGCCTCCTATACTCAAACAAATAAATGGAAAGACCCGATTGCCAGCCTTCAAACAAAATATCCTGAAACCAACGGCAAGTATGTGGTATGGGAGGAAAACAACTCTTGGTCAACGTCAACCATTGATTGGACACGAAGTATGGCCAATGTAATACGGTCAGGTATCACACAAAATATTAAGGGTTGTATTAAATCAGGCAATTGGAATGGTATGAGCGATATATTAACAACAACTGTAAGAAACAGTCAACAAAATGGAGCTGTAAGGACGCCCATATGGTGGGTATACTATATGTTTTCTCAATTGTCGGGACAGTATGTAGGAGTTTCAACAAGTACAGGGGATGATTTTACCGCTTGTGCCAGCAGAGACACTGATGAATGTAAGGTTATCATTGCAAAGAGTGGAACTGCAGGAAGCATCAATGTAAACCTGAACAACCAGCCTTTCAGCGGACAGAATGTCAGAATAGACCTTTATAAGATCACTTCAAGTGAAAATAACGGTCTGACTTACCAGTCCAGTATTACCCCTTCGTCAACTTCCAATATCAGCTTTTCAATAAATAATGCAGCAGCTAATGACTCATGGTTAGTTGTTTTGAAAAAAATTGATTCTGCTCCGAACTTCTTCCATCCAATGACTCCTGATGACGGGGAAGTTACTACAGTAGCTCCGACACTTAACTGGTCAGCAGCACAAGGTGCTACAAGTTATACGGTGAAAGTATCTGTAAACAAGGATTTGTCCGCTCCTGTCATAAACCAGGCAGGAATTACTGATACAAGCTACACGGTTGCAACACCTTTAACAGAAGGCCAAAAGTATTACTGGAATGTTACTGCCGTAAACTCCAGTGGAAGTCGGACGGTTTCAAACGATGCGGTCTATTCGTTTATAGCCGGTACAAATACCGGGGTACCTGGACAATTTGGACCTTATCTGCCATCAAGGAATGCACCCAATGAATCAGTTACACCCAAATTCCTGTGGTCAAGGGCTTATAACGCAACCTCTTACCGTTTGGTAGTTTCCAAAAACAGTGACCTTTCATCCCCGGTAATCAATAAGTCAGGGATTACTACTATAACAGGTACAAATGAGTTTGGTGCCAACACAGCATCGACATATACTCCTACCACTGCATTGGAAAACAACACCACATATTATTGGAGAGTATATGCTGTGAATGCAAATGGGGAGAGACCAATAAATGGGCCTATACAGCATTTTACTACAAAGGCTGCGGGAAATTCGCCCACAAGCTTTAGCCTATCCGCTCCAACAAACGAAGAAATAGGGGTTTCAAACAGGGCAGTGCTTTCGTGGACACCTTCAAGGAATGCATTCTTCTATAAGCTTGAGGTATCTGCGAATGCAGATATGTCTAACCCAATAATCCTCAGAGATCGGATGATCTACAACAAATATACCGTAGAGCCTAACCTTTTAAATGCGAATACAAAGTATTATTGGAGAGTTACTGCATTTACAAAGGATCTTAAATACTCTACAGCATCTTCTAGTGGAATATGGTCATTCACAACAGAAAACAAACCATGTTCGCCATTGTTATATTCCCACCAGCCCGGTAACAACAGTGTAAAGCTTTGGTTCAGGCTCTCCAAAGGGGCAACTTCATATAATATCAAATATGGAACGGAACCCGGCGTGTATACCAATACAATAAAAGGTGTTACTGGAAGCCCGTACACAGTACAACAACTTACTAGCGGAACAAAGTATTACTTTGCTGTAACTGCAGTAAATGAAAACGGAGAAAGCTCAGTCTGGAACGAAAGACCGGAAATACCGGGTGGGACTGTGATATCTGACCCTGATCCCAGATCGGCTTTTACACAGATTGAAGCGGAAAGCTTTAACAACCAATCGGGTGTTCAAACAGAAACCTGTTCCGAGGGCGGAGAGGATGTCGGGTACATTGAAAATGGCGATTATACTGTTTACAATAATATAGATTTTGGCAATGGTGCGGAAAAATTTCAGGCCAGAGTAGCCAGTAACTCTAGCGGAGGAAATATTGAAATTCATCTTGATAGCATTAACGGTACTTTGATAGGAACTTGTCCCATTACCGGAAATGGAGATTGGCAGACCTATGTAGATGCAGCATGCAGTATCAGCGGTGTTAGCGGAAAACATGACGTTTACCTAAAGTTTACAGGTGGAAGTGGGTACTTATTTAATTTAAACTGGTTTAAATTTACCGGCGTAACTGTAAAGGCTGGAGATCTTAACGGGGATGCCAGTGTAGATGCAACCGACTATGCACTGATGAAAATGTATATGCTTGGAATTCCTACTAATTTGCCAGTACAAATTGACCCTGCAGTGGCGGATCTCAATAGTGACGGCGCAATCGATGCCATTGATTTAGCCGTATTCAAGAAGTATCTGCTGGGTGATATTGCAGAATTACCTTATTCTACAAAATAGATATCCAAATATAAGAGGTTGTTGCAAAATTAGGTTTTATCTTTTCTAGCCTGTATGTGAGTATAAATTGTATCAATGGAAGCTTGGTTAAAGATATTTGCAGATGTTTGTGGTTGAACATGGATATATTACCGGAAAACCTATCACGATGATATGCTCCCCTTATGGTAGACAGACAAAATAATTAAAACTGTTTATCAAAAGGAGGAGCATATTTTTGTGAAAATAATACGTAAATTTACATCAGATGAGAAA
>JAEYNY010000178.1 GCA_023412275.1 Bacillota bacterium | reverse complement strand
CCAACATATGCTATTTTGTCCACCAGTCTTACAATACAGGCTTCAAGAGTAAAGGGAAGATTGCCTCTGTCTTTTAAATTAAGGAGTGATTGTGGTGTTTTTCCCAAATCTCTTCTTAAAGAGTATTCATTATATTTTTCGCCACAATGTGAAACTATTCCGTCCTTTACCTCAAAAGTAAGATTCAGACCGCATTTTTCATGTATTTTTTCTTTTGAGATACGTGTGGCAAGCTTTTCTACAACTCTAAGGCTGTGAAGTTCATGTTTAAAGCCACTTTCTCTATTTACTTTCTTCATGCATTTATCTAATACACGTTCTCCGCTGTGACCGAAAGGTGCATGCCCCAGATCATGCCCTAAAGCTATTGCATAAGTAAGGTCCTGATTCAGATTGAGAGTCCTGGCTATAGTGACAGCTATTGATCCTACGTTTAGTACATGCTCCATCCGCGTACAGATGTGGTCGTTCTTTGCATTAAAAAATACCTGGGTTTTGTGCCTTAGTCTTCGAAATTCCATTGAGTATAGAATTCTGTTACCATCCCTCTCATAATCTGTCCTTATAGGACATTTTTCTTCACTGATTATCCTACCAAAAGAATTAATACTTCTGGCAGCATAGGGACTTAACAAATTCTCTTGCTGCTCTCTTAATTGCCTCCACACCATAATTCACACCTCCGGCCTTTAACTCTAATATACCATATTCTTGCAGGAAAGTATGCATTACAATTTATATACTAGTTTACCATTGTCCCTTTGTTTTCTTTCCACTGGCAAATATGGCAATACCTGCTGCTATGAGTGCAACCGGGATGAAAAGACTTGGTCTTATAAATGTCAATATTGTGTTAAGGAACATACATGCAAAGAAGAATGCTGAAATTCCTGCAATTATTAAACTTGCTATCAACAAACCCTTTTCTCTGTTTGAGAACAAATACATCTGAAATAATCCGACAGCTACAGATAATATATATACAGGCCATGTATACTCAGCAAAATACCAATTTGTTGCAACCTCAAACATAAACAGTAATCCTATAGTTGTGATGATTCCTCCAGGTATGAGTAATCCGGGCTTCCTTCCTGTTAAGAAAAAGCTGAATTCAAAAGTCAATCCAATCAGAAGTACTATAAACACCCAAAAGTCTCCTGTGTTTAAGTCCAGAAAATTTATACCAAACAGCGTTTTTAAAACAAGTAGCAAAGCGCCCACACCTATGAGTAATGTGCCTACCAAAGAATAATTTTTATTCATAATATCCCTCTCTTTTAATTTCTATTGAGCTCATTTTTAATTATATTGATTATACATAATTTTGTTATATTTTGTCTGACCCTTCTATATACGAATTTTATTTTTTTAACTGGAAATAATATCCCTATTATTTTAAAACAGGAGTTGAGTACCATTAAGAAGAGAGGTAAGTTATTATTACTTATTATAAGTGTGCTTATTAGTTTGTACTGCATTTTTATCTGGAAAAACGTTTATGATGCTAGCTATACTCCTGAAGGCCCTCAGGCAAATATTTCATGTATTTTAAAGAAAAAAACCCTTTGCAGCGAAGATTATTCTTTCTTATTTAAACAAACTGGACTTTCTAAAACAGCTATTGATGAGTTTCGTTTATCCTCTGATGGAAATAAAAAAATACTTTCAATTCAGAATAACTATTTTAAAAGAAATAAGATATTCAGAGAACAGCTAAACCCTTTTACAGTTCAGGAATCAATTCTTGTTAACGGCTCATTAAGCAGGTTTATTCAAATGGCACCGGTTAAAAACGGGGACATACTTTTGACTAAATCCTGCTATACCCTTTATTGGAGGCATGGACACTGTGGCATTGTTATTGACGCTAAGAAAGGAATAACTTTGGAATCTCTTACTCCGGGCAGCCACAGTGTAACGCAGGATATATCAAAGTGGCAGTACTTTCCAACCTTTAAGATTTTAAGGCTTAAGAATGCGGATCACAAAAAGCTGAATGAAATCGCAGCGTATGCAGCTAAAAATCTTGCAGGTATAAAATACGGTATTTACTCTCCTAAACGCTATGATGATACCAAGCCAAAGATCGAGAACTGCTCACAAATGATATGGCAGGCATATTACCATTATGGATATGATATAGACGGAAATAAAGGATTATTGGTCACACCTTCTGATTTAGCAAAGAGTGATCTTTTTGAAGTTGTCCAAACATTTGGTTTTCCCCCGGATAAACCTTGGTGATTCTTTATAAAATGATAATACTTGTTATTAATATCAATATTGAAAACAGCATTGCAATATAATCCTGACTATGGAAGCGGTATCTCTTATACCCGCTGTCCTTTTTTCTCAAATTAAATCCTCTTAATTCAGCAGATATTGCACTGCCCTCAATTCGTTTTACGGAGGAAATAAGAAGGGGAACGCAAAGTGGAAGTAGCAATTTCAGCTTCTTTACAGGGTTTTTTGTATCAAATTCAACCCCTCTTGCAGTCTGGGCTTCAATTATTCCCTTCATTTCATTTTCAAAAATAGGTATAAATCTCAGGGCTGTTATAAATGCAAAGGTGTACTTATATGGTATATGAAGTTTTTGTACCATAACATTGGTTAAATCGCTCATTCTGGTAACTGTCAGAATTATTATCAAAGGCATGGTAGCTCCTACAAGTCTCAAAACCAGTATTATACTGAATTTCAAACCTATATCGGTAATGTATAAATTGAACGGAAAATTTAGAATGGTATTCCCAGTTCTGATGAAAAAGACCTGTAACAAGAAAAGTACAATTCCTATTTTAAATAGTGTAGTCAACAAAGACATTGCCCTGTCAATAATTTCGGCAAGATAGGCTATAAGAAGATTTACAATAATAATTCCAATTGCACAATAAATATTACTGTTGACAAAGCTGCTCAAACAAAGCAAAAAAGCAATTACCATTTTGGATAAAGGGTTTAACCTGTGTATAACGGTCTCACCCTGACTGTATTCTAAAATGCCTTTCACATTATACACCCTCTCTCTTGGCTTTTTGTGATATAATTCCTGTCATTTCATCTAATGTAAATACACCTTCAAAGCCTTGTCCAAGCCGAATAGCAAGTTCAGCTATCTGGGGTGGAGCCAGGGATGCATCCTTTAATATGTCCGTCTGAGACATTACCCTGCGGCAAATGTCATCAGCAAGTATACGTCCTTCACCCACCACAATTATCCGCTGTGCAAAATCAGCTATCAGTTCCATATCGTGGCATACCATAACAACAGTAGTTCCGTTGAGGTTCAGCTCATTTATAGTTTCCATTATATGCATACATTCCTTGTAGTCTAATCCGGTAGTGGGCTCGTCCAATACCAGTATCTCAGGTGACAAAGCCAATACTGATGCAAGTGCGACTTTCTGTCTTTCTCCCCGACTTAGGGAAAAGGGATCCTTGTCAGCGGTCAGACCAAATTTCTCAATTGTGCTCCTGCACCTTTTTTCTATATCGGCATTGTCTGTCAGAATACATTTTAGACCGAATTCTATCTCCGCCTTAACAGTGTTGCGGCAAATCTGCCTGTCTGGGTTTTGAAACAGAAATCCTACATGTCTTGCCAGCTCACTCGTTCTTGTTACAGAGGTATTAAGGTTCGCAATGGTGACTATACCCGAAGTGGGCTTCAGTAAGCCGTTTAGCAATTTCATAAGAGTAGTCTTTCCTGCGCCATTTCTGCCCACAATAGCAACAAATTCTCCTTTTTTTACAGAAAGGTTTATGTTGTTAAGAATATTATTTTTGTCATATGCAAAGCACACATTGTTGAATTTTATCACCCTAGTACACTCCTAACCATGGTTTCGGCCTCCATAACATTGACAGGAACCGGTCCATTGTATATTTTGAGTTGATTAAGATTATTTGCCAGAGTTGCTACCCGTGGGCAGTTAACGCCAATATCAGCCAATCTGGACGTATCGCTGAGCACCTGTTTTGGTGTACCATCCAGATAGATTTCACCTCTGTCTAAAATTACGATTCTCTTTGAGAACTCGCTGAGCAACATTATTTTTTGTTCAACAACTATGATTGTTATGTTCAGAGTTTTGTTCAGCATTTGTAACATGTTGTATATCTGCAGGCTGCTTTGTGGATCCAGTTCTGCAGTTGGCTCGTCAAGCACCAGTATATCAGGCATCATTGCAACCACCGCCGATATGGCAACCTTTTGCTTTTGACCACCGCTTAATGTGTTAATGTTTCTATAACGCAAATCTTCTATACCCACCATTTTGAGTATATCTGTTATTCTCTGCTCGATTTCTTCTTTCGGGACTCCGAAATTTTCCAGACCAAATAATATCTCATCTTCCACAACTGATGAAACCATTTGTCCGTCAATATCCTGAAATACGCTTCCTACGCTCAGTGCCAACTGTGTCGGTGAAGAATCAACAGTATCACACCCATTCACCCTAACCTCACCATAAAAATCACCTGTATAGTGATGTGGAATAACTCCATTAACTGCGTAGGTAAAGGTTGACTTACCCGCTCCACTATTTCCTATTATCCCAACGAAATCACCTTTTTGGATAGAGAGATTTTTTATTGTTAAAGCAGGCTTTTCACCTGTTTTATATTTAAATGAAAAATCCTTGAACTCAATCATCTTTTCCACGTCCCAATGCCAGTTTTACAGGTACATAAAGAATCTGAACTATTACTGCGTTTACTATAGCAGTTAATAGTATCATTATTGAAAACGCACTGAAGGGTATTGCCTCTACATCGGCACCTGCATAAAATGCAATATACAATATTCCAAGATAAGTAAGGCCGCTTGCCAGAGTACTCAGAAAAGTACCTACTACGGGTTTTAGTAATGAATAGGTTTTAAACTTAAGAGGTAGGCTAATAAGTACAGCCATTACAAAAGCACCCAAAGGCTCGCTTATTAAATTTATGTATGGTGTCCCTGGGAAAACCTGACAGATTGCCCCTGCTATAATACCTATGACTATAGCTTCAGATAACCTTGGCTTAATTATAAGAATTGCCAGACAATACATTGCAATAATAAAATTTGGCTTCATACCAGCATTGAACATAGAGCCCACAAAGAACTTTAGTACAGCCCCCGTTGCCAGTAACACACCTACAAGAATTACGTCAGAAATAGTAAGTCCTGCTTTTTTCTCTTTTAGAACTACTCTTTTTTCCATAAAAAAACCTCCATCAATATTTTTTGAGTAGAGGTTTTGAATATGTATATATTATTTTAAGCAGCAAAGCTAAATACAACCTATTTGAACAACAGGCGTACTAGTCCTTTTCTGTTTCTCATCTCATCTAATCTAATCTCGTCTCTTCTCATCTCTACTTGTAAAGAATATAACATTCGTCGGCAAGTCTTGTCAATATAAGACAATAAATATTGTAATTTGTAAATCATTACAATATTTTTATTATTTGTAAACTTTACTGTAGTAAATTGTATCTATTATTTTTGCAGAGAATCTAAACATGTTGTTGTCATCTGCAGATACTTTTTTATTGGTACTTATGAGTTGTTATACCTTTTAATGCACTTTATTTTCCTTCTAAAAAATATGTTGCTTCCATGTCTGCCGTACACAATGCAAATGCCAGCGGGAATTGCTCAAATGCATCTCCTATGCATCTTTTATCTTCACAGCCTGAAAAGCCCATGTGATAACGTATTGCAAAGGCTTCCTCTCTAGTCAGCTTCATAAAGCCAGTTATTATGTACACTGATTTTTCACCATGTCCATAAGGCAGCCTGTCATCATACTCATAAGTTGGAACTGTCTGCCAAACTCCACGTTCGTCCTTCACATTCCGGGTTCCCGGCCTGTAACAGTTTATTTTACATAAATCATGTAAGAGCGCAGATATTGCAATGGTTTCTGAATCGTAGCTTAAACCATAATTATCCTTTACTCTTGTTCTTGAAAGATAATCAACCAAACATTCATATACATTTATACTATGTTCAACCAAACCGCCTTCGTAAGAACCGTGAAACCTTGTACTTGCCGGGGCTGTAAAGAAATCACTTGATTTGGACAGCATATATTCCAGAAGTTTGTCGGCTCCGTCACGTTTTATGTGTGTATTATATAATTCAATATATTTATCTTTTAAATTCATATGTAACCCCTTCACTTGGATAATCTCTAATATCAAATACAGTTAACAAGCTATTTTATTATAATATTTTTATAAGAATCAAAACAAGAGTAACTTTTAAAAAAGCTGTACAGTGCCTAAACCTCAGGAAAACTGTACAGCTTCATGGATGTAATTTTTTAATTATTGTTCTTCTTCGTTAAACTATATTTATTTGGCATTCAACCTTCTGAGAAAATGGTGTCCCGTTAAATACAAAGTTATAACTTCCCGGTTTTATTGCGGTGAATGTCCAAACATTTAAGTACATGGAATCAGCCGAATTTGGGTGCTCATCCAATATCTCTTTTGAGAGTAACACGAATGGCATTTCTTCGGGAATGGTGTATTTCCAAGAATACCCTGCAATTCCCCCGCCAATCATTGCTATTTTAAATGTATCACCTTGTTTTACGTTTATTACGGTACCACTTACAGTACTTACATATATATCGCACTTAACAGTCTTCAGCGGTTCAACACCTGTTTCCCATGGCCGCCTGTATGTGAATTGTATTGTATACTTTCCCGGCATTAATGCTTTAAAAGTCCATACCTTTTGAGCAGGCGCCCCTTCAGCATTGGGAGTGAAACAATAGCTATCTTCTGAAATCAGTGTGGCTGCAGAAGCATCCGATATTGCATAATCCCACTGATAACCTGTTGACCCGTTTTCCTCTAATGTTATTTGAAAATTATCATTTAGGAAAGGATAAATACTGCTGTTATCACCGGTACTTGGATAATTTGTTTTAACCGGGAACGTTTTTATCTCTCCGGTAATGAACTTTCCCATTATTACTAAATCTAATGAATTTACTTCCCCATCACCATTCAAATCTGCCGCTTTCATATTTACTGTACTCGGATCAGTTGTTCCCAGGAAGATCATTTTCATTTTTGCATAATCCAAAGAATCCACATAATTATCACTATTGAGGTCTCCGAAAAGCGTATAACTTCGCGTTACGCCATCGTCAGTAATTGATGCTTCCGCACTTACTTCTGTTATAGCAATAACGCTTATAAACATTACTACCGCCATAAAAGCAGAAACACACCTTAACACTCTTTTGGCCATCCATGCGTATTTTTTCATAAAAATCTTCTCCTTTAATAAGTTATTTTCAAACCTTCTAATATCCTTACATCATTAAACTACATTTATATCGAATTCCGCACCATTTGAAAAAAATGAACCCCCTTCAAATAAAAGCTTATAGCTTCCGGGTTTCACTGCTGTGAATGTCCATTGTGTTAAGTTTTGAGCATCAGGTATCCCCGGATGATCCTCAAAGATCTCTTTTTTGAGTAAACAAATTGCTGTTTCATCAGAATTGGAATAATTCCAAGCACCCCCAAATATTCCTCCACCAATAAGAGCTATGTTAAATGAATCCCCTTGTTTTACGTTTATCGTACGTCCAACATCACTTACATATATATCGTATTTGAAGGTTTCCAACGGTTCTACACCTGTTTCCCATGGTCGCCTGTATGAAAACTGAACTGTATACTTGCCTGACTTGACTGCTTTAAATTTCCATACCTTTTGTATAGGGGTACCGACAAGATTAGGAGTAAAACAATAGCTGTCTACAGAAATCAAATTAGCTGCATCGGCATCTGATATTACATAATCCCACTGATATCCTGTTGACCCGTTTTCCTTTAATGATATTTGAAATGTATCAACAGAATCACTAAGGAAAAGATATGTACTGCTGTTATTAACGGTACTTGGATATTTCGATTCAACAGGGAAGGTTCTTATCTCTCCAGTGATTAATTTTTTCAATAATACTAAATCTAATGAATTAACATCTCCATCACCATTTAAATCTGCCGCTTTCATATTGACTGTACCAGGATCTGTTGTTCCTAATAGTACAATTTTCATTTTTGCATAATCAAGAGAATCGACTTTATTATCACTATTGAGATCTCCAAAAAGAGTATAACTTCTCACAACTCCATCGTCAGTACTTGGTGTTTCCGCATTTGCATTTACCGGAGCAATAAGGATTAAAAAGAAGACTACAGACAAAAGAACAGAAATGCATTTCATAACTCTTTTTGACTTCCAAGTGTAATTCTTTTCCATTAATATTTCCTCCTTAAATAATCTATTTTTTAACCCTTCTTGTTTTATCCTATGTATCAGAAGATTTTACAGAAAAGTGATATAGATTAATTACTAATTATGGGAAATATGGGTCCTATATACATTATATTGAATGGGACACTAAAAGTCAATTTTCATTTATACCTTTACAGTAAGCTTCTTAATAATATCATTTATTTTAACCGCTACCCAAATAGGCAGAATTGAAGTAATTATTTTTTGACAAAAGTTAATAATTCCGGACATAAAAGGTGGTCGTATTCCATATTGTTTTTTTGCTCTTTTTCGCACAATCGATATAAATTTAAAGGTCCT
The DNA here is from genome assembly GCA_023412275.1 of Bacillota bacterium. GTDB lineage: Bacteria > Bacillota > Clostridia > Acetivibrionales > DSM-1351 > Ruminiclostridium. Next base: position 34,004 of record JAEYNY010000178.1, on the reverse strand, counting down.
TTTAATATCTGTTGAAATAAGTGAATTCTGCCTTTGACGGTACAGAATGATTGAATCTTCTATATTGGCAAACTTTCCGTATTTGAAAAGCCTGAAATACAAATCCAACCCTTCAGCTACTGTAAGACTCTCATCAAAGTAGAAAACTTCGGGAGGAATTTTTGAGCAATTATACATACTGGTTGGATCTGCGATAGGCTGAAAGGAAAAGAACTTTCTTTTTATTTCCTTGTCACTAAGGGGGAATCTGGTTCCCCCAATTATTTTATCATCTTCGTCAATATACGTTTCCTGTCCTCCAACAACTATACACTCAGGATTTTCCATAAGATAAGCAACCTGTTTTTCAATCCTGTCTTTCACCATGATATTGTCTGAATCCATTCGAGCAACTATTTGACCTGTACTGTATTTAAGTGCATGATTCAGTGTATGGCTAACCCCCCTGTTTACTTCATTTTGAAAAACTTTAATACGACTGTCTTTTTTGCTGTATTCATTTAGGATTCCAATGGAATTATCCTCGGAACCGTCATCTACTGCAATGATTTCTATATTTGTATATGTCTGTTGTATAACACTCTCCAGGCATTTGCCAAGAAATTTTTCCGTATTGTAAACAGGGATAATAATACTAACCTTTGGGTAATCATGGCTTTTGTTCATAATAAATCACCTTTTTAAATACATATTTATAGATAATGGATTGTGATCTGATAAACCCTTATGGGGGAGGCATTTGTGTGAACTGATAAGGATATTGTCGTTTTTAGGAACAAGAGCGTAGTCAAACCTCCATAGCTTTAATCCATCCATCTCGAACGTCAGCGGTAAAATATCTCTTGAATATTTTACAGTATCAATATGATTTTTCAGCAGTCCGTTCATTACTCCCATAGATTTTGAAGAATTGAAATCTCCTTCTATAAAATAATCTATATTAGTTTTTTTGATATCCTCGTTTAAGTTTCTAAACCCAATTTCCCTGGCCTTGTATCTCCTTGATATAGCATCGTAAAAATACGGTACAAAAGGATTTCCGGGTTCTATGTGAAGTAGCATATGCACATTAAAAAAGCGCATTGTTTTACCGTTAATGTCCACATCTGATACTGCATACTGCTCGGAATAGTCCGCATGAGACCGAATTATAGGATAGCGAGAGATAATAACAAACTGGCCGTCTGTTGAGAAGTAGTATCCCGGAAATTCTTTCTTAATTCTTTCTGTTTCGTCTATTGTAAGGTAATTTGGTGGAAAACCAGGAATAGTGTTGCAGATTTTAAACGGCTTCTGACTTTTGTCATTTCTGTCAGTTACACAGTGAAGGTATTCTTGAAGAAGGTATACATCTGCTTTTTGATTTTTCAGATACTCATAAAAGGCATTTCCGTCTTTCAGTTGATCCCAGAGGTTTGTATTCCAGCAAAACACCTTCACCGGCATGTAATTATCTTTATTTATATTGTTGTTGCTTTTGGTTGCAATATTTATATCAAACTGAGTTGTTCCCATTATCAAGGAGATTGATATCATACCTATGAATATGACTTTCTTCTTTTTTTGAACTAAAAAGTATACCAACAGTATAACGGGAACAATTACGAAAAAGAATGTAGGTGTACTTGCGGGAAAATTCAGAAGAAAGAATTTTCCTACAAATGCAATATGTATAATCATATAAACAAACCATAATACTGCCAGTGCCTTAATTGCATTTTGTAAATATTTTTTCATTACAGATATAAAACCTCCAAATTTATTTAGACTTGGATTCAGAAGGAGTTAACGATATATAAGCTTGTTCAGAAATTTTGCCATCCGTATTGAAGCTTTATCACCTTCAATTTTTCTTAAGAAATACTCAAAGTTCTTTTGATTCTCGCTACTTTGTTGAGATTTATTTACAGGATGAACAAGATGGTAGTTTGCTATGGATAAATTTCTTTTTATTTTGACACCCGATTTGCCTAACCTGTATCCCAGATCAGTATCCTCAAGACCCCATCCTGTAAAATTTTCATCAAACATATTGACAGCTACCAGGTCTTCCCTGCGTGCCGAAGAATTTCCGGTGCTAAAAGTTATTCGTTCTATAAGCTGACCGAATACAAGGCGCGCAATTTTCTTTGCAGGTTCATGGGGTTCAGGTATTGAATCTCTGTCAATCCTACGGTAGTCTGATTCTGTTAAGCCATTCAGATAAAACTGTTCAAGGACTTCTTCCGGATATTCCACATTGTTTCTTTGTCCAACTATGGCAAAACGCCCATTTTTATGGCTCATCACATGTTTTGATATAAAATCACTGCAAGGTATCCTGTCATCATCAAGAAAAATGATAATTTCACCTGATGACTTGAGAATACCAGAGTTACGTGCTTTTGACCTTCCAACATTTTCAGGGTGAATTATTTGTATAGGTTCAAAACCCAGCTTTAACTTTTTAAAATCGCAAAGTACTTCTTCTGAGCAACCGTCAAATATTATTATAACCTCTACAGTTTTATCAACCTGAGATTCCAGAGCCTTTAGAATCAAGCGAAGCCTTGAAAGCTTATTCATTGTAGGAATTACAATACTAGCTTTTTTCATGCGTTTACTCCCTCTGTTATTTTCTTTTAAGACTAGCTTTTTAGCTTTTTAAGGTAATCGAAACCTACTTTCCATAGGTTATCACTTAAAACTTTCTTGAGGGATTCAATAAAGTAATCTATTTGTTCTCTGTTAATAATAAGGCTTGGTGTAATAAGTATCTGGCTTGAATCATGAGGAGGTGTGTTAAGCAGAATACTGTAGTCCTTGAGCATAGAGGTTATTACAGAACCTGTAACAAACTTTTCTACCAAGTCTGTTCCTGTACTTGAGAAAAATTTAACTATCTTCTCTGCCCTTGAATGGAAAATTATACATGCCAATAGCCCAACTCCACGAACATCGGCTACTATATCAGGGAATTCCTTTTTGACTTCCTGAAGTCTTGACAACAGGTATTTACCCATTTCTTCTGAATTTTCCAGCAGTTTTTCATCTCTGATAATATTCAGTACTTCAATAGCAGAAACCACCTCTTCACCAAAACCGTTATATGTAGTTGAGTGGAGCGTTGCTTCATTCATTTTTGAGTATGCCTTATTGAATATCTTTGGTCTTGTGATAAATCCTGCAAAAGTGGCCTTTCCACCACCAAATGCCTTTGAGAAGGAGCAAATGTCAGGGCAAATACCGTAATGCTCAAAACCAAACATTTTTCCTGTTCTACCGAAGCCGGTAAATACCTCATCCATTATAAGTACTATGTCATACTTGTCACAAAGTTTACGAACCTCTTGATAATAACTTTTGTCAGGGATAACAACACCTTCGGAACGGATCGCTTCTACTATAAATGTACCTATTTTAGTTGAATTTTTTCCAGTTTTATTTTCTTCAATAACTCGTTTGAAATCTTCGATATCACCATACTTTATCATTATACAGTTTTCGGTTTTATTGAAATGATGATTTTGGTGCTTTTCAGATCCTGATAATGTAAGTGTTGCATGAGTCTTACCGTGAAATGATATATCCGTATAAACAACGGTTTTTCTTGACATACCGCTATATTTTTCTGCAAGCTTTAGTGCACCCTCATTTGCCTCGGCTCCACTATTGCAGAAGAACATAACTTCAAGGTCTTCTGGGAAAATAAGTGAAAGATTATTACAAAGTACTCCCTGATAAGGTGAAGGGAAAAATTTCCATGACTCCAATCTCTTCTCTTCAGCCCATTTTCTTCTCACTTCTATTACTCTCGGATGGTTATGTCCCGCAACCAACATTCCCAAATGCCCTGTCATATCCAGAACTTTACGCCCGTCTCTCAATGTAACATACATTCCGCTTGCTTCAACAGGTATGGAATCGGCAAAGCCAAGCATTGAAAGTGTTTTTCCCAGCTGGCTTGAAATGTGTTTCTTAAATAATCTCAGGTTTTCTTTCTCTGTCATATTATGCGCATCTTCAATTGTTAAAAAATTCTTATCCTCGTACATTTTCTAACTCCCCCTTGTTATATATTTTAAATTTTATGACTTAAAAAAATAGTTTGGCATATTTTAAAATTCCCTGGTTCCAAACAACATTATTGCTTGCTCCCGGTTTATTTCCTATCTTATTCTTGTTTTCAAGATACCATCTGTAATTTCTTACCAAAGAATCCTTGTTTGAATGCTTTGGCTTATAACCCAGCTTCTTTTCTGCCTTTTCAATAGAAACATAGTAGTTTCTGTTAAGTTTGAGGTATAGCCTTTTGTAAAAAGGAGAAAGCTTTAATTTCTCAAGTATATTCAGAATAAAAAACATCGGTTTTGCAGGAAAACATATTATTTTTTTATTAAAACCTGCCGCATCAAGTACGGACTGGTAATCATCCTTTATAGTGGAAAAATCTTTTGCTCCGATGTTGAAAAGGTCATTTGCGTTGTCAGCCTTTACCGACATGGCCAAATAAATGGCCTGGCACAAGTCTTCAACGTCCAATAATTGATACTTATTTTTCCCCGGACCCAGCATTGGAAAGTTCCTTCCTTCACTTGCCCACTCATAAAGTATCCCGAAGGTTCCAAGTCTTTCAGGCCCTAAAAAAGATCTCGGACGAAGTACACTGACACAGTGTCCTTTAGTCCTCCACTGATCACAAAGCCTTTCTGTCTCTATCTTGCTCCTGTTGTATGGGTCATAGGGCTTTACTTCGTCTGTTTCATATATTGGAGCCTTTTCAGGCACCCCATATACGGAGGTAGATGATATGTAAACAAACCTTTCGACATTTCCTACATTAAATGCACATTCCAATAAATTAGCTGTGCCGTTAATAATTATGTCGTATATCTGAGATTCTTCATAAGAAGGAGATGCTCCGGCACAATGAACTACAATATCAATATCACCTATAACCTTTTCTACATCTTCTTTTTTTCTTATATCACCTTTATATGTCTGGAAGTTTGAAAATTCGGAGTTATTCTGGTTTATATCAAAAAGAACAAGTTCATAGTCTTCACTTCCATTTTTATACAAATACTTAACTAGGTTTCTGCCCAAAACTCCGTTATTTCCGGTAATAAGAACTCGCTTTTTCATTTGTTCACCCCTCATAGGAATATTTTTCACGGAATTTACTACTGAATATCATGCTTAAAACGCCTCTGACAAATCCCCAAAAGGCAACAGCCGTAATTATCCAATGAAATGCTATAAATACCAAAGTAAAAAAGAATCCTTTTTCCTTAAACACAAACACATATTGTCCAAAATCTGAAAATACAAAAGCCAGAACACAAGCCAAAAATAGAGCTGCAAAATACAGGCTGAGTATTGTCGCCGGAATGGCCACCGTACTTAACCCTACAGCCAACATACCAATCCCTCTCAAAGGAGTTTCAAACCCTTTTGTTAGTTTTTTTCTATGAAAATAGAAAGGTATTCTTTGCACAGCTCTTATATGTATTTTCCTTGCAAGTGTTTTCAGGCTTTCTTCATCATCATGGCAGCCTACCACCTTATCGGTAAGTAGTAGACGGTAATTTTGATTGAGACGGTTACCGAATTCAATATCTTCAGTATTACTGAGGTTTACATTAAATCCTTTCAGCTCTTGGAATACTGATTTTTTTACAGCTCCCAATGAGAAAAATCCTGCAGTTACATAACCGACAGAAGTTATTCTCCAATAGTGACCCTGAAGAGTCCTGTAGTCTTTAGCCAAACCTCCCTTAAACAGTGGATCTTTTGAATAAATTCCACACACACAGCCAAGGGACGGATCCTTCTCAAATTCTTTCAAGGTGTTTTCAATTGCATCCTTATACAAAGCAACGTCACTATCAAGAAAAAACAAAATATCTCCGGAGGCATATTCAGCCCCAAGGTTTCGTGCCGCCGCAACACCTGCGTTCTTAGGTGTTTTGAATATTTTGCACGGATACTTTTTAGCTATTTCTATTGAATTATCTGTGCTGCCGTCATCAACAAATATAATCTCAAAATCCTTATATGTCTGACTCATCAGAGCTTCAAAACACTTTGGCAGGGTTTTCTCATAATTATAGTTAGGTACTATGACTGAAACTAAAGGTTTACTATTCATCTTTTTCTCCTTTCACAATTGAAATCATTTCAATATATTAATGTGAGTTTGTTTATTTTTAAGATATTTGAATTTTATGATAAATAAGAACATCCCAACTAATGTCACCTGAGTAACAAGTAAGGATATTAACTCTCCGGTTATTCCCCATGATCTTGTTAACACAATACTTATAAATATTAGTACCGGCATTGGCAGACCTAATACGCTCATGCAAAGTAAAGCACCCTTTTTACCCTCAACAGTGAATACTGAATTAAACACATAATATAAAAAATGAAAACCCAGACTAACTGAAATTAGTAAAACATATATCCAGTTTATGGTATAATTTCTTCCGTAAAGCAATATCATACAGATACTAAGAGCCATGTTGGCAATTATTGCGATTGGAAGCATAATAGGTATCAGAGACTTAATCCTTTTATATATTTTCATGGTATCCATCTGTACAATGGTCGGAAGAAATACTACCGCAAATATCTCGTGGAACATTAGATTAAAAAAGTTCTTTACATTTACCTGATAAAGTGAATATATACCTACATCATAGGCTGAACAGAAATGATTAACGATATAAAGGTCGCTGTTAAACATGATATAGGATAAAACACCACTGACCATATTGATTGCTCCATATTTATACGCCAGTTTTGAGGTTTCCATGGAAAATCTAAACTTCTTGATTTTTATGGTTTTTAATGACCATATTATTACAACAACCTGGTTTATAATCATACCATATACAAAATATAAATAATTTTTAAAAACAAGGCTTGAAATCAATGTAAATGTAAAAAATATTAAAGAACTTACCATTTTAATAACGCCTAAGGATAAAAATCGTTTTCTTGACCTTAATACAGCCTCGGTAATCATTGAATAATTTATAGTAACCGCCATAATTACAGTCAATAATAATTGTATTGAAGAAAAGCCCAAAGCGTTGTTAATGAATGAGTGAAGCAGCCAGTAAAGGATTATTGAAATAACTGTTAAAGCTAAACTCCATGTTCCTATTGAACCCAAAAGCCTCTCGCTTTCTTCTTCATTATTACAGTCAGGTAAAAATTTTATTATTGAAATGTTAATGCCAAAACACATTGGAATATAAAGGAGATAGGCTGTATTTTGAATCAGTGTAATTTTCCCTACCGAAACTGCTCCAAGATACCTTGCCGCCAAGACTAATCCAATAACACTTAAAACGGCAGATGTAAATCTGAAAATGAAGACAATACCTAAATTCTCAATAAAAGCCCTTATTTCTCCATTGCGTATTAGCTTGCTGGATTTTTGCTTGAAGTTTTCTATTAACCCTTGTGTAGATGTCATTGTTTCTTCCTTTTCCTTTAATTATGCCAGTGTATTAGAATAAACTGTTTGTCAATAGCTTTGCAGAAATATATATAGCTCCCCACACCAATAAAGCCAAAACTATAGGTCTGTCCTTTAGCAATACCAATTCAGGACTTTCGCCGTAGCCTGCTTTATCTGTAAGATACTGATACCTGAAAATTCCATATACTACAATGGGTATTGTAAGGATTGCGTATTTCACCTTTACTTCATACAGAGTGTGGAAAGAATACGATATTACCGTACAAGCTGTCAGCATCGGAATTATTTCATTAATTAGTCCAATTGAATATTCACCAAGATTTTTGCGGTGCTTTTGAGAATCCTCTTCCAGTGTAAGCAACTCTTTTTTTCGCTTATTGATTCCAAGGTATAATGAAAGAAATGCTATACTTAATAAAAACCAGAATGAGTTTTTTCCATTAACTAATATTATTCCTGAAATTGTCCTAAGAACAAAACCACAAGAAATAATTAATAAATCAATGAATACAAAATCTTTTAGTTTCAGTGAATAGGATAAATTCATTAATAAGTATACGCATATAACTATTCCAAAGTATTTGTTCAGGAAAAAGGATAATACTATTGTACCGGGACAAATTATATAAAAAATTAACAGGGCAAACTTTACTTTTATTTTGCCCGAAGCCAGAGGTCTGAACCTTTTTACCGGATGCAGCATATCTTTTTTTATGTCAATTACGTCATTAATAATATATACTGCACTTGAAATCCCGCAAAATAATAAGAATGCAATAAATAGTTTAACTACCTGCATTAATCCAATTAATCCTGATGGAAAAAGTACCCCTGAGAACACAAAAATATTTTTAGACCATTGCCTTACACGTATGAGCTTAATAAAACATAAAACAGTATCTGTAAAACTTCTTTCTTCTTCAATTACGTTCAAAGTGCTTTCTTGCTTCATATTATATCCATCTTTCTATTTGAAATATCTGTAAATTCTCACTTTTCTTACAGATTATATCATAATGTGCAATTGTTACCACTGTATTATAATCCAGTAATTTGTAGTTAGATTTATTGACTGGATTATAATACAGTGGTATTTCACCTACAATTCCATGTCATCCAAAGATATAATTCCATATTTAAGAACCTTCATTATAGCTTGTACACAGCTTTCAACATTTAGTTTTCTGAAAATATTTGTTTTATGATACCTGACAGTTCCAAGACTTATACCCAGTTCCATGGCAGCGCATTTATCCGTACAGCCTTGAGCAAGTATTTTCAAAATCCTTATTTGACAATCAGTTAGCGTAACATCACATACATAAGTTTTATTTATTTTTTTTCTTTTTTTGTATTCATTAGAAATTTTATAAGACAGGAGCCCGACTATTAGACCTATTTCTTGATTAATACAGTTTTCTCTGGAGAGTATGCTTATACACCCCAGGTTTTCATTTTTCGTCTTTATTGGTACAGAAAACATATACCAATTTCTAAGAAAATCACAATAGTTGTTTTCGGGCAACATATAAGAACTAATGTTAAGTCTCATTGCTAAATCTATAGAGTTTGTCCCACATGTTAATTCATCAAAATTTGTTCCTGTTTGTATTAGTGATTCCCGTGCATAGGATAGAAGTTTCCTTTTTCCGAAAAGTTTTAGAGCGACTTTGTTAACATCTGATAATATAAAAAAAGACATTTATCGATATTTTTACTTTCTATAGTATCTAATGCTTCTTCAAAAACTGATATTAAGATTTTATTTTTATCCAACAGCTTCTTTATTTCTTTTTCTTCAAAATTGCTTATGGGTACTTTTTGCTGTGGTAAAAGATTATTTTCTATACACCTCCTCCATGATAATAATATTTCATCTTTTTGCTGATAGTTTTCCATTACATAACCTCCCAAAAACAAGTTAAATTTATGTTAAGTCTAAAAAATAACATCAGAAGTTTAACATTAAAACCTATATTTCCAAATTATGTAAAATTATTTAAGTTAATCACTTATGGAAATTTAAGAATTTTTATTCGGTTTGGATGAGGCTTATTGCCAAGAGCTTATTACATTATCTTCTTGCAAAATACTAGTTTCGGACTTAAGGCTTGAGTTAATACGGATTCTATCGGAATTTTCAGAATACTTGAACTACCTTCTGCAATGAGACATAAATTTACTTGTACGTATATTTCCAGTCAATAAATCTCAATTCAAAAATTAAACTTAACAATTTTTTATTAATTATTCTAATTCTATACAATATTTACAAATATATCAATCTATTGATTTTGCATTATACTTAAACAAAATAAAAAAGGACAATAGCAAAACTACTTAAAAAAATAGCTGCTATGCCCTTTTTGTTATCTTATTAAATTAATAAAAATAGCCGGATATTAAGAAAATGCTTTCATTAATATCCGGGTAGGTTATTCTTATTCAGTATTCAAGAGGGAGTTTATTCGGCACTGGGTATCACTCTAAAAAAGGTATATTCCTCACTTACACCGCCCTCATATTCTATTGCATCTCTATTGCCATTAAGGTCTCTTTTCGCTCGCCCCGTTGTTTATAAGGTACTTTATTTGGCGTCTAAGTAGACAATATCTCTGCTATGTCTAGGGATAGCTAACCGGAATTCTTGATAATTACCCTTGCTGGATTTTCTGTAGTGTACTCCAGCTTCACTGCGAACACTACAGAAAGAAAGACGGTCATCATATAGAAACCGCCCTTAAAACTTGAATTAAACTCATATTTATTAAATAATCATCCATTCTTTAAGTAAATAATGATTTGCTAGATCACTGCATAAAATTTCACTATAGGATAGGAAGTCTTCATACAACATATTAAAAACTTTGTTGACTTCTCCCTTTTCCATTACTAACTTACTTTGTTCAGGAATCCAACTATTTCTAGTTATACATTCCAAGTTGACAATATCGTTATCACCTTTAAAATTAATAGCACGTTCAATCCCTTGCTCATAAAAATCCAAAATAAAATTGAAATCATCCTTTTTCATTTTACTTATTATTTCAGGAAGTTGCTCAATTATTACTGGAAGGTCAAAACGACAATCTACAGGCCATGTTCTATCTCCAAACCCAGATACAATAAACTGAATTTTTTCTGTATCCGCAAAAATTTCACATATATCTGCTATAACCGACCTTCCATCATCTAATTCATTATCATATTCCTTAACATCATATATGTTAGGTTTAATATCTTTTAGAGGTATTGTTGCGTTCAACTTCATATTAAACATAGTAAGTCCTCCTTTTAAAATTAGTACTAATAATTACGGAATTGGATATGCAGTCTTTATGCCTGTTGCTGATGGTACAACTATGGCCTTAGTCGCAGGTACTATTTCTCCGGTTGGAGTTATTACCTGTCCCAGCCCTTGAGGTATGGAAATTGTTGTAGGCTCCTTTATATCCCCTAACGATTTGAGATGTTCTGCTGCTTTTTGGTTATCAAGCCACTGACCTTGATTATTACCAGTACTTCTAGCACGGTTTATTAAACTTTTTGTATTTTTTGCTCCAGAACCATGTGTATTAAAGGTGTGACCATACTCTTTGACACTCTTCCAATTAGTTGAAGGATTACTCCCCCCACCAAACAATTGATAATCCAGGTGTACAAATAGAACAAAAGGTCACATCAGCCGAAACCGTGTGACCTTCAAAATTACTCAAATTTGAATCCTTTTCAAAATTATCAGGCTTGCTTCAAATAATTAGACCTGTGGGTTGGTCAAGTTCAAAAATCGTTTGTAATTCTTCATCTGTCCATCTAGTTTTTAACAATTTTTTGATTTCGTCCGATAATTCCATTAGCGACCTCCACTCAGGTGAAATTCTTATTGACTCCACATTTCGTAATGAAGTTATGCTAGTTATTCTTCTGAAATTTTCTAGAAATGATGAACTCCTCTCGAAAATAATCTCATCAATAATTCCTTCATCTAAAAACCTTGTCAATATACGTTTTGAACAGTATCCAATACTTATATCGGTAGCTTCGAATACATAATAACCAAGCATTTCATCAGATTCTTCCATAAGATGAAGTCCAAACTTTTCAAAAGTATCAAAATATAATTCGAATAATTTCCCAAGTGCTATTCTATCCATATTACACCTCTCAATTTCCCATTTGTATTATTGTCGCTTTATCTTTTGGAAGCGGTATGTAATCATTTCCAACAAGTTTAACAGTTCCCGTAGTACCAGATGAAAACCCATAATATGCTCCGCCGTGTACTCCATCAGCATTATGCTGGAATACCATAAGATCGGGATGGTCATTATTTATAAATTTCCATCCTGTCCCAGAATTACCATAGGGACTTGCTGTCCACCCATCACCAAGTATTTTGGCGACTTCACTCTGGGTGCAACCATAAAGTGTTTGGGGATTCTCAACCATGTGTTCAAATGACTGCGGCATCCATTTCACATTTTGAGCCCCATATGTCTCTTGGAAATACTTATTCCATTCTGAACCAGACAACAACGTCTTGTTTCCTGCGCTCCCAGCAGCATTACTCGTTCCCTTTATAGCGGCTTCTGCTAAATCATCAGCAAATTTAGCTTCTGCTGCGAACCCAGCTGTCACTATCGAAAATCCAGTATCTAATACCAATCCTTCTTTTGTCTTCTGTATTTCACCTTCATCTTTAACATGCCCATACAAATCGGAGCCTGTTGCCACAATTTTAATATTATTAATTGTACTAACAATTGGGATATACTTTATTATTTCCGCTTTTTTATCATTCGCTATTTCTTGATGAGTAGGCATACGGATGACTGCTCCATTATTCTCCGCCCCCCTCTCAGCACTCTTCACCTTTTTCGGGGAAACACTGTTTTGGCTGGCATTTGTTTGATTGACAATGGGTTTTCCTGTTAATTTAGCATACGTCTCGTAACTTACTTCTTGCCTAGATTGTGCTTGCTTAAGAAGGTATTTATATTGAGCGCTTGACCTATCAGGGTTTCCGTATGAATCAACAGGGAGTCCTAACGCTTTCCATGTGCTTTTATCTACTATTCCATCCTTTCTTATGTTTGATCCTCCGCTTCGGAATTTACCAAGCAATCCAGCGTCATAATCAGATTGGAAATCTTTAACCGCTTTCTCCGTAAGGTCGTAAAAATTACCAAATGCTATTGTCGTTTTGCCATCATTTCTGTATGGCATGTCCAAATAACCTACTGCACAAAGACTTTCCTGTAATACAGCAACGTCATTAGCATTGTTGCTATAGCTGCCATTTTTATTCTCATGCATAAGGTTATACCAATTTTGATTTTGTGCAGGTTTCTGAACATTATGGTAATTGTCGGTAGTACTATAAACAGATACAGTTTGAGTATTTCCAAAAATACTTACCTTTTGAGTTCCTGTTATTTGCCCATTTTTTACAGTTGTATCAATATAGAATGTTGCATAGGTACTATTACTTTTGGTAAACATGTTATCGAATTTTTCGTTATCTATTACTATTTTACCTTTTACATTCTTATACTGATTTGTATAAAAAGTTTCCGTTACTCCGTTTACAGTAACCAGAGCATACCCTCCATCATATCGATTCAAATATTTATTCCAAGTTCTTGGAACCCAATCAACATCTCCGCCGGTAGCCGTTACCAAATCCGTTAAATAAGCATCTTTATGCCCACTAGGATCCACAAACTGTATCGGATCATTATGACAATACGTGTATCTGTTCAGCGACAGCGGATTCTCATCCTCACCGAAGTAGCTGTCCTCGCTTATGAATCGACCTATATACGGGTCATAATACCTTGCCCTCAGATAATAAAGTCCTGTCTCAGTGTCTACGTATTCCCCCGCGTAACGTATTGCATTTGCCTTTACCTCTATGGTCAGTGTGGGATTTCCCCATATGTCGTATTCGTACCGATTTTGTACCTCTCCTGCTTCATTCACTGTCTGGACTGTGTCCCCGTGGCCGTTGAACAGGAAATAGGTTTCTTTGTTTGTGGAATCCATGCTGGATATGTAGTTTATTCCCTTTATGTACCTTGTTTTTATATTTCCTGCTGCATCTGTTTCAAGGATTACATTCTGTCTGTCATAGAGATAGTTGGTTATTTCCTCCTTGTATGCATTATCGGATTTTTTTACTGTCTTGCTTACCCTCAGGTCGTCCCCGTCGTATTTGTATTCTGCTTCTGTATGCTTGCCGTCCTTCACGGTTTCTGACTTTTTAAGTCTGTTGAAGCCGTCATAGGTATAGCTTGTCTTTTCCACAAGCTTATCTATGGCGCCTGACATACTGTCTCCGTAAGCATTACCCTTTGTGGACGGAAGCAGCTTTGTATCGGCTGGAAGCGTATAGCTCACACTTTGCCTTAGCTGGTTTCCGTTGTCGTCATATGATGTTTTTGTTGTTTTTCGTGCGATTTCCCTGTTACTTTCGTCAAACATCCTCTCTGACAGCTTCAGTAGTTGATTTGACGATGAGTATGTGTATTCACTTTTCTTCAATATATATTGTATTTCTTTTCCCGTTGCAGAGTCAACATAGCCACTTGGCTGAGCTGATGTATAGGTTTCATTCTGTGATACTCTGTTTCCAGCATTATCATAGGCGTACAAAGTAGTTTTTCCCGGTGCTGCTATTTTTACAACCCTGCCGTCCTTGTCATACTCATAGCTTGTTGTACCATAGCTGTCTGTTTTTGATATCTGTCTTTCTGCAAGGTCATATTTGTATTTGTAATCCGATATAATGGTTCCATCAGGCTTTTTATTTTCAAGTAATGTTAAATGATTGTCCCTGTCGTAAACATATTCCTCACTTACACCGCCCTCATATTCAATTTTATCTCTATTACCGTTTTCGTCGTAGGTGTATGTGGTGGTTTTCCCGTTGGCAGTAACTGTTTCCATCCTGTTGGACTTGTCATATGTATAGCTTACACTATTGCCTTTAAGGTCTGTTACTTTTGTAACGTTGCCAACTTCGTCGTAGGTGTAGCTTATATGTGGGGCACCGTCCTTCTGTATTTCAAGGAGTCGGTTGTTTCCGTCATAGGTATAGGTGCTTACACCGCTCTCATCCTCCATGGATTTCCTGTTTCCGGCTTCATCATAGGTGTACTTTATGCTATCTCCTGTTTCTTTTACCTGCTTTTCCAGTACAAGTCCCCTGCTGTCATAGGTATATAAGGTATTGTTCCCGTTTTTATCGGTTATGCAGACGGCATTTCCTAAAAGGTCATACTTATATGAAACTTTTTTGCCGTCAGGGTTCAATATTGTCTTGGTATTGCCAAAGGCAGTGTATCCATAGCGTGTCAGCTTTCCTCTTCCATCAGTCATTGTGAGTTTACTGCCCTGTTTGTCGTAGCTGTACTTTGTTGATACTCCAATAGGATCCGTTACTTTTGTCAGGTTTCCCCCGTCATCATATTGGTACGCTGTGACATTCCCCAGTGCATCCTTCTGACTTGTAACCTCACCGTATTGATTATAGGTGTACTCTATTGAATATGTATTTTTTGCAACCGTTTCGGGTGAAGCCGTTTTTATCAGCCTGTTTCCCAGGTCATAGGTATGAATGGTACCGTATCTGGTTTCATCATCCCCGCCTGAAAGATATCCCTTTGCATCTATTTCCTTTATTACATTGCTATTTGCATCGTAAACCTTTCTACCTATGATTTTTCCGTAGGCATCGGTGGTAGTTACAAGCCTGTTTAACTTGTCATAGTCATATGTCATTGTACAGCCCTTGGAGTTGGTCTCAGAGAGCTTGTTACCAACAAGGTCATAAGTGTATTTCAAGGTGTTGTTCTCAGGGTCTGTTATTGTTTGTACCCTATTGAGGCTGTCAAAGGTATATTTGGTTTCAAAACCTCTTTCATTTTTCTCAGAAAGTTTGTTTCCAACCTTATCATAGGTATACTGCAGGGTTACGTCCTTTCCGTCATATTTCTTTGTCACCGTTTCAAGCCTGTTTAAGATATCAAAGGAATAATTGGTAATATAGCTGTTCCTTCGGCTGTCATCCTCTGAAAAGCCAAATGCCATCGGAAGGATTTCCTTTGTTTTATTCCCGAGAATATCGTACTCGTATTGGGTTATAATTCTAAGTTTGCCGGGATATTCATCGTCCTTCAGGCTGTCAACAGCTTCAAGGCCTGAAGCATTATATATGTCTTCCTCATCTATCAGCATGATATCCCTGAAAAGTCTGTTCATGCTGTCGTATTCAAATTTCTCGATGTCATAGCTTCCTTCCGAACGGAGGATTTCCTTCTTTATTATATTACCGTTTTTATCATAATAGCTTCTGGTGAAGGCCCCACTGCTGTCTGCAACCGTATTTATAAGACCATTGTCATAGTAGCTGCAGGTCCTTGTCCTTGAGGATAGCTTGTCCTTTGTCCCTGTGAGTACCGCCGTAATTACATTTCCTAATTCGTCATAGGTATAATTCTCTATTGAATAAATTATGTTTCCACTTCCGTCAGTTTCAATAGGAATTCTCTTTTTAATTATCCTGTTATCAAAATCATATGTAATGTATGTGATACTTCCCTTTTTGTCCTTTGACGCAACAATGTTTCCAGCCAGATCCGCCTTATACTCCAAGGTATTACCGTATGCATCACTCTCAGTCTTTGTTTTTCCAAAGCTGTTGTAGCTGTATTTGGTGATACTCCCAAGCGGGTTTTTCTCCGATATTTTTCTTCCCATATTGTCATATGAATACTCTATAGAACCTCCATCAGCAAAGGTCTGCTTAGCAATTGTTCCGTCACCATTGTAATCATATAGTATGGAATTCCCATTTTCGTCAGTAGCTTTCACAATACCCCCAAGAACATTATATTCATAGGTCTTGGAGTATCCTAATGGGTTTGTCTCCTTTAGCAGTCTTCCAATTGAGTCATATTCATAGCTTGTTCCATATGAGTTTTCAATACTGTCCTTGAACCTTAGTCCGTCGACCCTTTTTATTATATTGCCCATCGCATCATATTTCAGATATTCCTGCACCCTTCCGTCAGGAAGTATCGTTGTCAGACGCCTGTTCATATTGTCATAAGTATATGACATCCCCTTCATAGATATAGCAAGCTCCGACGTATCCTTTTCTTGTTCATAGTTGTTGGGGTCAATCTGCTTTACAAGGTTGCCCATCGCATCATATATATATCTTGTTACTGCAATTTCGTTTCCTGCTGAGGGAGCTTTTTTTCTTATGAGTCTACCCATATTGTCATATTCATAATAGGTCGAAATTCCCTTTGCATTCTTTTTTTCACGCATATTACCATTAAGGTCATAGCTGTAGGTAGTAGAGTATTTTGCGGTTTCCTTAACAACCTTTTTGTCCAAATCGTATTGGTAGGTCCTTGCATTTCCGTTTGCATCTGTTTTTGATTTGATCTGTCCATTATTATAATAGGTATACGTGGTTTTTGATTTCACTTTTGTAGTGTATTCATTATCAAATTCAACATTTCTAATGCTGTTTGCATCCAAATCTGATGTATCTGCAAGGAGATCCTCTTCTACGCATCTGGACTGCACATCATATTTGTACCTTGTTGTAAGATAATTTTCGCTGTCTATTTTCCTCTTCTTGGTAATAAGGTTACCCTTTTTGTCATATTCGTTTAATGTTTCATGTCCGGCAGCGCCTGATTCTTTTACTAGTCTGGAGTTTTTATCGTATGTATTAATTATTTTATCCCCTGAGGATCTGTCCTCTCCTTCAGTAACAGAACCCTTTTGTACTGTATATAAGAATGTCTCTACACTAATCGGCTTTCCCAATTCGTTATAACTGCTCCTTATATGCCTATAGCTGTCAAATATACCGTCGGTACACAGGAACTCCTTTTTGTCAGTCAGGTTTCCTTGCAGGTTATACGAGAAATAATCCGCGTCACCTGATTTATCAATACTTTTAATCAGCTCACCCTTATTTGAATATTCCATAATTTCTACAGTTGTGTCAGGGTACTGAATTCTGTAAGGCTTTCCAAAAATGTTTAGGTATACGGTTGTTTTGTTTCCAGCTTTATCAGTATCTACAGACATAGCCGTACCGGTAAGATCAAATTCATGACTTTCCTTAGACTTATCAGGAAATATTTTTTCTTTAAGCAGTCCGTTCATAAAATACAGGCTTTGTGTCACATTTCCCAAAGCATCTGTTTCTGTAAGCTGTCTTCCAGAACCGTCATATGTAAATTTTCTTGTAGAGTTATTTGTTCCATTTTTAATATTATCCCTGTATGTTTGGGCAGAAATGTATTTTTTTATATTATTCTGTGCATCATATTCATAAACATTACCAAAGGAATCAGATGGATTATCCTTGTTATAACCTTCTCCATCTGCTTCCTTAGTTACATTTCCACGGCCGTCATACTCCCTGTAACTTGTAACAGCCGTTTCACTGCCATTCCGGAAGGATGAGCCTATCTTCCTGTTAAGAGCATCGTACCGATATTCTATCCCGGGTGCATCTGCCGCATTTATCGATGAATATCTGGGATCTATTTCCTTGGTCAGATTTCCATTTTCATCATACAAATATTTTGTTACACCGCCCATAGGATCTATTATTACAGAAGCTTTTCCAAGTCCATTATATTGGTACTGTGTAGTGTAATCCATACCTGAACAGTTAACTGTCTCTGCCTTTAGATTGCCTCTTCTGTCATAGCTGTAGGAGGTTGCTTTTACCTTGCCATCAGATGTAAAGGGTTCCTCCTTTTCTACAAGCCTGTTCCGATAGTCATATGTAAATGATATCTTGTCATAACCCACGCCATTGTATTGCTCTTGGCTAATAAGATTTCCTGCATAATCATAACCGAATTTTTTGATGTAATGACCCTGTTGAGCAGGGTTTGCTTCTGTAGCCTGCTGAGTCATTATTCCTTCTTCCTTGATAATCCTATCTCCATAGTCATATTCAAAGCTCTTCTTTAAGTTGCTGCTGCCGTCTTCATTTATATAGTCAACTATGTTCGTTTTGTTTCCTTTTCCATCATATGTAATCTTTGTATGAGATTTCCTCGTGTCATCAATCTTTGAATACTGGTCAGTAAGTCTATTCATATTGTTATAGGAATATTCACTGTATGATGAAGCTGCAGCTTTATCGGCGGCAAAGCTTCCCTGTTCCAGGGCAGTAACATTCCCAGCCTTGTCATAGAAATATTTCTTGTATACATAGCTGTCAGGCACTGCTCTATCGTATACCCTCTCTTGAACGGTTCTACCCATGTTATCGTAAAGGTATGAAGTTGTGCGTCCTCCAGGTTCATCAACATACATCAGTTTGTCAATGCTGTTATAGGTATACTTTGTCTCATTATTTAAAGCATCCTTTTTACTAACAAGCCTTCCGGTATCATCGTAGGCATATCTTGTAGAATTGCCTAAGGCATCAGTCTCACTGACCTTGTTTCCCACAAAGTCGTACTGGATTGTTGAAATATGGTACCGGGATTTGTCAGGTGTGACCTCTGATTTGACTTGCCTGTTCATGACATCAAAGAACATCTTTTTAGTGTACCCGTCTTCATCCGTAAGGGAAATTAGAAGGAAGCTTTCCGTGTCAGGGCCGTAAATATAATCTAAAGTTATTTCTTCTTTTTTAACGGAATCCTTTTCAAAGTATTCTTTTTTCAATATCAGGTTTTCACTGTTATATGTGAACCTTGTACTGTTTCCATTTGCATCGGTCTCCTTAACCTTGTTTCTCTGTGAATCATACACATCCTTTAAGAGAACATGCCACTCCGCCTTATCATTTACACTGTATTCAACTTGGTTTCCAAATATATCGTATTTATACAGGAAGTTTACTCCTGAGGGGTCTGTGTACTGTATCTCTTTGTTACGTGAGACATAGTCATTGTATGTATATTGTTTAGTTGAGCTATCAGGGTAGGTTATCTTTATAATCCTGCTTAAAGCATCATATGTATAAGAGGTTCTGTTGCCGTTTTCATCCAGCTCTGCAAGCTTGTTTCCGGTATTGAAGTCATATGTGTATTGTCTGGATATTTCCACATCGTCTAAAATACTAAACTGTTTTGTAAGGTATGCACCGTTATGGTTTACACCGTCTGCATCTGTACCATATTCATAATTTGTAATATAGTCTCGACCATTATCATGAACTGTTTTTTGGGTCATGTTTCCTTTACTGTCGTATGAATAATCAGTGACAATCCAGGAGTTTCTGTCACTGGTATGAACCTTTTCTTCTTTAATAACATCTCCCTTTTCACCAACAGTGTATATAAGCTGGCATTTTGTATCCTTATCAAGATTCCATGTCTTAGAAGTAAGTATATGATATCTGTTATAGGCATAGGTGTAGACAACCGTACTTTCTTCATTTACCGGGTATCCGTTTTCATCCCTTTGTGCCAGAGGTCCGGTATAATTTGTAAGGTTGCCATAGATATCGTATCTGAAGTTTTCTATTTTTTTTACCATCTTACCTTTGACCTGACCATTTTCAAGGCTTGTAAAGGTAGTTTCTGTCTTCTTTGGAAACTTCATCTCATCATATTCTGTGAAGGATGTTCTGGTGTGGTCAATGCCTTTTTCAACTGTATCTACTATCTCGTGGATACCATTATATGTATACTTTGTTACTGTATTGTTATATTGTGTCTCCTCTGTATAATATTTGTAAGTATCTTTTAGATATGAGTTATCAGTTGCATTATACCCAGTGATACCATATCCGTCCGGCTCATTGGAATATTTATAGGTAATCTTATCCCGAATATTGAAATTAAAGCTATCCAGAAACTTACTTTTGGAAGAGTCAAAGCCTGTTTTCTCCAATTCCTGCTTTTCAAATACTTTTCTATACTGCATACTTCCATTTTCTGATAATGATTTTGTATATGTATCATAGGAAAAGCGTTCTAGCCTGTTAGTTTTGCAGTAATCTATCTGCGTCAGGGTTTCGTACCTGTTGTAAGCAGAATAGCTTTTACCGTTGCCAAAAGTAAACCCCAGTTCAGGCTGATCATACCAAAAATGGTATTTGGGCTTCCCATCCACATCGTAAACCCTCTGAAGCCTTGTTCTGACAACATGTTTTGAGGTGTTTACAAGTACGGCTGATTTATCATATATTATTTGTTTATTCCCTGGCAGTGTTATAACTACCTGAAATTTTTCCTTCAAGTCCCCAGAATTTATATTGTCGGGATTCTGGGAGGCCTTGTAGCTGTCCTCAAGATTGTATTTTTCATTCTGTATTGGTCCAACTGCAAAGGAGGCATCCTCTTTGTACTCTATATTTATTTCTCTGCCCAATGTATCTGTGATTTTAGAGATTAGTTTCTTTTTCCTAGCTGTACCATCAATTTTATATTCCTGTTCTATATATTGAAAGGTAATTGTGTTGCTGTATCTGTCGACAATCCCCAATATTCTTCCATCATCTGCAAAAAAGGTTTTTTTACCTTCTTTGTTAGTCATAACATATAAGGACGTACTTTGTCCATTGGTGAATTCCTTGCTCTCACTGATTGTTACATCTTTCACAGTCTGATTTTCAATTGGGTATGTATTCACATTGTTCTCTTCTACAGGATCACCAAGTGTGTAAACATCCCCTGCCTCAGTGTGAAGATATCTATAGCTCGTACCGTCTTCATTCTTTTTTATTTCCATAGTGGGAAATGAAAACCTCATACCTATTCCAAGGTTGTACCTATCCTCATAAAAGGAACTTGTAGTATTATCAGAATACACCTGGTCAACCCAAACTCCGTTAATATACTGTGCCTTCATTTCACGGACATTTGCAGACCCGCTGCTGTAAATCCGCTTTATCTCAACATCAAGACCGTTTATCCCTGGTAATACATAGTCGGTTTGAGCAAGTGAAATAATTCCGCTTTGAGGACTAACAGAGTCTTCTGATGTATTGTTTCTAAGGTATGCAGGTGAAAGCATGGTATTGTACTGCTGCTTTGGTCCTGTAAGATTATTCATCTGTTCCTCAATTGTTGATGCATATATTGCCTGCAGAGGTATAAAGGATATAAAAAGCATCACTGCCGACATAATTAAAATTTTGGCTATTTTCTTATTGTTCAAGGTGTAACCCCCTAAAGTTGTTTAATAAATTTCTAATAAAATTTCTTTAAATAGGCATCTGCATATATTTCTTCCTTTGAAAGTCCCTGTTTTATTGATTTAAGAACACTATCTGCACTTAAACCAAGCTTTCTGGAAATTGTCAATGCATCTATTACCTCTTTTTCAGTCAGATTTGACTGGGCGGTATACCTTTCAAGCTGTTCAGCTGTTATATTAAGGTGAGGTGACTCCTCTAAACCATTTACAATTTTGTACTGGGCATTAATCACCCTCCAGCTCATACCTTTAATTCTTTTGTTTATTACGTCTGCAAAATCAACCCTTGCATTCTGGCTCACACGGTCACCTATCATTAAATCATCCTGATCAATATCCCGGGTTTTTAAAAGCTTGTCTAAATACCCGGAATCAAAGTTACTTGGTATGAAAGCAGGATGCTTTTTGTTGTATTGGGTAAATATGTAAATCCAGTCCTTACCTGACTTTTTCTCTTTTAAAAGTACTTCCAAATCATTCATGTTTCCGTAGCAATCATTAAGAAATGTGTATGTCGTTAATATGTCAGGTACTTTAAATCCATTTTTTATAAGTCTTTCTATTTCATTTTTGAAAATTATATGAACATTTAATTCTTTTAAAAGTTTTTTGTAGTTGTCTACATTTTTATCATAATTATCCGGGTCGGAAGATTTTATTAAATCAAGTATTTCCTGTGATATTTCAATACTTGTTTGATCTTTGAGATTATTGTCTTCCTTTGATTCTCCAGTTACTTCCGAATTGCCGTTACCATCTATCTGCTTTCTAACTCCGGGATTCGGGCTTACACTAGCATCATTGTTTTCGGTTCCAAATGTACCGTTTCCAATCATGGAATATCCTATAAGCCCTGCCTGAAGAATTAGTGCTCCTATAAGGAAGGACACTAATATTTTTTTATACTTTGGCTTTTTCATGAACTTTTTCTCCTTGTGAATCATTTATTCATTGGATTTATTTCTTTAATCTCATTCATAACTTCGTCAGTAGGATTTTGAGGCTTTATATTTTCTACCTCGACATGAGGTATATCAGGTAGTTGACTTTTATCCCCGTCACCGTTTTTATTGATATCCGATTTAGCTGCTTCTTTTTCTAATAATCCGCTGTCATCGGACTTATTGTTTTTCTGAAGCAGTTCAATAGATTTTGCCTCTATCTTTTCAAGGGTTATAGTATCCTTTTCATCCAAGAGGAGTTTTTTTTCATCTCGCTTTTTCTCATATGACTTCCTATCTTTTATATATTCATTCAGGTCAATATCAAGCTGTAATGCAAGCATGTATTCGTCAAATACTTTTTCATAGCTTCCGAAAGCTTTTTCAAGCTTAAGCATGAAATAAACCGCATCCTTTATATCAATCTTTTTAGTCAGTTCCGCAAATGTCCGCTTATCATCATCTTTAACCTTGATGAAATCCGTATCCGGCTTGTCTACTTTAATTTGATTTTCACTACTGTCTGCAGAAATTTCCTGCAACTGAAAAACTACTCGTTCTTCAAGCATTTTTACCTGGGTTATACTTTCATCCGGAAAGCCTTCTTTTTTGAGCTTCTTAAGAAAATCCTCATCAAGCCCTGAATTAACTAATGTATTCTGCATTTGGGCCTTATTGCTTTTTTCTTTTGAATTTACTCTGGTTTTTAATATTTCCAATACCTTCTCCCATGAGCGCCCGTGTATCTTTAAATCAAAAACCTGATCAACGGCAACTCCGGTCTCATTGGATATTTCTGATGCAATCCTCCTGTCTTCTGTGCTTGCATCTTTAAAGGTATTTCTGTCCTTTTCTCCAAAGCTAGAGTATACAAGGGAAATGGATGTCAAAAATATAGCGACTGCCAGTGCCAATGCCACCGTCTTATGCTTTTTGACTTTTATTTTCATATATGTCTCCTCCGGTACAATTTTCATTACTTTATATTAAAGTTGATTCCTACTTTTCCATCAATTTTAGACTTAAATACAATTGTTGACACTTCTCCCGACCATGATGTTCCCGGATTAATACTTTCGTTCACTGTAAACTCTATTTTCCCGGGCGTGTATGTTGCAGTAAGGTTTGTACCGGGTATCTTTCCTGAAATGGTGTCTCTTGCCGGTGTAAATTCGCACATATCTACTACTTCTAACTCATCCGGATTGTAGGTTACAGTGTATTTCATTCCTGAAAAGTCCTTCACATTGGTAGCCATCAGCACAAAATTAAAGTTCCTGTTCTTAACGCAATTTACCTCGTAAGCCGGACTTGTTGTGCTTTTTGTTATAGCATCACTCCAGGCTGTAACACCTGATATATTTTTGCCTCTTACCCTGTAGGTATGTGAAGTTCCGGGTGTAAGCCCCTGATCAGTATAGCCTGTCGTGTCCCATGCTTCTACTATTGTTCCGTCTACTTCCACTTCGTAGCTTGTCCCGTCCGACTTGTCCCATTTCAGTTCTATTTGTGTATCTGACACAATAGCATTAATATTCTTGGGTGCATCCGGCGGATTGGGCAGGGTTGACAGAGATAATGCAGCGCACCACTGTCCCTTTCCATTTGCATCTTTGGTCCTTATCCTGTAGTTATGGAATGTCTCCGGCTCAAGACCTGTATGGCTGTACACCGTATCTTTTCCGTTTTCCTTTATTTCTCCGTCAACCTCTACTTCATATTGGGAGTCTGCTTCAACAGATTGCCATGATATGATCACGGATTTATTTGTAACTACCGCCGCTATATTAGCCAGCTGCTCCTGTTGTGGTATTTCACTCCCTGAATCTGTTATCTTCGGTAATGTTGCCATTTCTAAAAGCTGGCTCCACTGACCATCACCGCTTATGTTTTTGGCTCTTACCCTGTAGGAATGTACTGTTCCGGGTGTAAGCCCTCTGTCGGTAAAGGTAGTATCTTCAATATTTACGATATTCTTTCCATCTACCTGTACGTCATAGCTTTCTGCGTGAGAAACGCTGTACCAAGTTAAAGTTATGGAATCATTTTCGGCAGTTGCCATGATATTCAAAGGAATTTCTGGCACCTCCGGCCATGTACTGATTTTAACTGGATCACTCCATTCACTTTTTCCTCCTTTGTTCCATGCCCTTATCCTGTAGTTGTGCATAGTGTTTGCAGAAAGCCCGTCATGTACATAGGTAGTTACGAGACCGACATTGATTATGTTACCGTCCAGCTCAACTTCATAGCCTTCTGCTCTCTCAGTTCCATCCCAATTCAGGGTTATATCTTGAGCTGTGGGCTTTGCTCTCAGGTTTTTTGGGACTTCTGGCGAAAAAGGCAGTGTTTTTATTTCCTTTAAAGCACTCCACTCACTGCTTCCTCCCGTATTTTTTGCCCTGACCCTATAGTTGTAAGAAGTGTCGGGAGTTAAATTCTGAAAGGTATAGGAGGTATTTGTTACGTTATCTGTTGTGTTCCCATCAATTTCCAGTTCATAACTATCAGCTTTTGCAACTGCATCCCAAGTAATAGTTATTGTACTCTGTGTTACAGCCTCATCTGTAATGACAGGTACTTCAGGTGGATTAGGCAGAGTAACTCCATGAATAAGCTCGCTCCACTCCCCTGGACCGGTAGAGTTCCTTGTTCTCACCCTGTAAGTATGGGATGTTTCCGGCTGTAAACCCTCATGGACATATAAATTTGTTGTACCAATATCTTTTATTTCACCGTCCGCTTCTATATCATAACCTGCCGAACCCTCAATACTGTCCCATGCTATTTTTATTGAGCTTATGCCGGGTTGAAGGGAAATATTTTCAGGAGGAGATGCTATGGTTATAACACTCTTTTCTGCTGAAAGCGCTGTTTCCTCTCCTTCACTGCTTTTTGCCTTTATTCTATATATATATTGAGTATTAGGTGATAAGCCAATTACAGTTATTTTCTTATCTTCAAGTGAAAGCCATTCAGGAGTAACAGTTATATCCCCGGTGCTACTAACATATCCTGAGTCAACCATTATCATATATTTTACCGTGGATGGGTTTTTATCATTGATCCGGATATCTACCGAGTTCTTGCCTATATTTCCAATTTCTATCTGTGGAATTTGTGCCTTAGTATATATTTTTTGCTCCTGAGTTGAAATATGTCCTGCTTTATCCTTGACTTCCATTTTGGCATTGTATTCTGTATCGGGCTGCAATGAGGATATTGTGTGAGATGAGTCAGACATCCAATCAGATGTATTGCTTCCTACAGTGTATCTATACTGTAATGAAGCCTGGTCGTCGATAGTATCTGTTGCAGTACCTGAAATCGTTACACTTGCATCATCCGAGGAAAAATCAACATTGGAAAGAACGGGGTATCCGTTATCTACTGTGATACTTACCGATTGCTTTACAGGCGGATTATATCCGTCGCTCACTGCAAATTCCAGTACATGCGTACCCTCAGATAGGCTCTGTACGTCAAGGGCACTGAATTTGACCACCTGAGCGGTTGCCGTATTAGATATAGTTTTTGTTTCTTTTTCAACAGAATCTATGTAATATTTACACGTTAAGGTGTCTCCATCGGGATCCGAGACTGATATTGATGGAACACAAGTTTTCCCGTCAGAAAGCGTATCTCCCTGAGAAGGACTGTCTATTTTTATGGTAGGCGGTATGGAATAAGTCAGCTCTAAATATATTTGATTAAGTGCAACGAAGTTAAGGGATGAAGGTTCATTTCCGCTTATACACCCCTTTATAGCTGTTGTTCCTATTTTATTTATACCGCTGTAATCGGATATTTCATATACGTTTTGGGCAGCATTCAGTGTCGAAAGATTTCGTGAAAAAAAACATTCGGTAAAACCGTCTCTTTGCCAATATGATTCCGGTGATGAAGCCACAGTCGTCCATGCCATGTTCAGATTACGATAATCCGAATTTCGAATAACGCTTAATGAACAATTAAATCCTATTTTTGCACTGGTGATTGTTGCATTGTCAGGTATGCTTGAGGTATCGAAATATACGTACCCGTTGTTTATTTGATAAGAAATTCTAGAATACCCATCTTTGGGACTGTATTTACACCGGGTCATAAACATAATACCAGTGAAAAGCTGATCTTGATGATACTCATCAGTGTAAGGACGATCGTATCCTGTGACTTTAGCACAAGTCCCTAGATCTGTAGCATTAAACCGCACAGTAGCCGCATAAGCCTTCTCACCGAACTGCACTAATCCCCTATCTAAGTCATTAAAACACAGGCTGATATTTATCAATAAAACCAATGCCATAATAAAGGCAAAAACCTTGCCTATTCCTTTTCTAAACATAATTCCTCCCTAATATCAGTCAATAATAGTTTAATCTAGTTCTGACACAACTAAATAAGGTATCTTTGTCATAACGTTACTAATACTAAAAACAACCTTAATTATTTTCATCATCCACCTTATACGACATATTGGTCTTCTTTGTAACCTTTGATATAAATTTGACTATAACAAGTATGGATTTATCAGGAGAGTCCACATGATATACTGCTTTCCCCTGTGTAAATTCTTTAATCTCAATAGATGAGCCTTGTATCATCCCCGTTTCAATATCCGTTCTGGGGGTAGCAGCATATAAATCAACCACCTCGACCTCATCCGGATCATAGTTTAAAATGATATCATAGCCTGAAATTCCTTGTTTCTTTGGGACTGATATAACGAAATTGAATCCGGTATCCTGTTCAACATTTACAGTTAATTGGTCTAATGTATTTACCTTTAGGAGATTACTCCATTCGCTATAAACACCATCCACATTCCGTGCTCTGATGCGACACTCATGCCTGGTATTGGGCTCAAGGTTCTTATATATAAAACTTGGTTCCGATATAGCACCGTATATCTCTCCATCAATTTCGATTTCATAGTTGACCGCTCCTTCTGATGTGTCCCATGTGAACCTGATTTGGTTCATTTCCGGGTATGCCTTTATGTTTGGCGGAACTGCCGGCCCTGTCAACTGTGATATTTCAGTACACCATTCTCCCATACAGTCCCTGTTCTTCGCTCTGACTTTAAATGTATGAAGAGTGTTTGGCTCAAGCTTGTCCTGCATATACACCGTATCCGTTATATCAGTCACAAGGTTGCCATCTGATAGTACATCATAGCTTTCTGCACCATCCACCTCATCCCACGAAATAGTGATTGCCGTCCCAGCCACATGAATCGCCACATTTGATGGTATTCCTAAAACAGTAAATACGGAAACAGCACTGCTCCACTCACCTATACATTCTTCATTTTTTGCTCTGACCATATATGTATGATTTGTATTTGGTTCCAGGCTTGTGTGCGTGAATTCGGTACTATTACCGTTGTTAACAATTATTCCGTCAACCATGACATCATAGGAATTAGCTCCCTCAACCCCTTCCCATGTGACAGTTATACTACTGCTTGTAGAGAAGGTTTTTATATTTGAGGGTAGTCCCAACACGCTTGCTTTTGATATCTCAACGCTCCAATCTCCTGCCCCATCTCTATTTAATGCCCTTACTTTGAAGGTATGAGTTATTCCCGGGTATAAGTCTGTCGCAATATATTCTGTACTTGCCCCGACGTTTATTGGTGAGCCGTCAATATCAATTTCATAGTTTTCAGCACCTATGACCATATCCCATTCAAGCCTCATATTGCTTCCTTCCGGTAATGCATTTAGGCCTTTAGGTGCTGGAAGTAGAGTTGACTGTCTTATTTCCCTTGTCCATCCACCTACAACACTTTCGTTTAAAGCTCTGACTCTGTAAATATGTTCTGAATTTGGTTCAAGGGAACTATGTATAAAAGATGTGCTCGCATGATTGTATATAACCTCTCCGTCAACCTCTAATTCGTAACCTGTAGCACCAGTAACCTGATCCCAAGAAAGATAAATACGGTTGCTAGTTATATCTGAAATATTAAAGCCGTCAGGTACTGGCAGCAAAGTTGTTCCCATTTCTAAAGGACTCCATTCACTATACCCGTCTGTATTTTTCGCCCTTACTCTGTATG
The DNA here is from genome assembly GCA_023412275.1 of Bacillota bacterium. GTDB lineage: Bacteria > Bacillota > Clostridia > Acetivibrionales > DSM-1351 > Ruminiclostridium. Next base: position 5,329 of record JAEYNY010000178.1, on the reverse strand, counting down.
TATGCTGTGTATTTGAAAGAAGTCCGTTATGTATATATGAATTTTCATTTACTTCTACTATGTTGGTGCCATCCACTTCAATTTCGTATTCATCAGCTCCGGCCTGGTTATCCCAAGTAATATTTAAGGAACTGTCTGTTGCTCCGATTTTTATGTTATATGCTGTTCCAGGCAAAGTACTTACAGCTTTCACATTACTCCAAGGACTTACGCCGCTTTCGTTTTTTGATCTCACCCTGTAAGTACGCTGAGTATTGGGCTCCAAATCAATATGTGTATATGATGTGCTATTCCCGTTGTCTACAATCGTTCCATAAACTTCAACATCATAACCGGTTGCTCCTGCTGATGGCTCCCATGATAAAGTTATTGTGGAACTTGTCTGGGTTGCGCTTATATTTGAAGGAACATCTGGCAATGTACATATCGTCATCATATCTGTCCATTCACTATCTGCATCCATTCCTCTTGCCCTTATCCTAATGTTACAGACTGTTCCCGGCTCGAGATTGTTCAGTTCATAAACATTTTCTAAGCCAGTATTAACTATCTGACCGTCTACCTCTACATCATAGCTGAGAGCCCCATCAACACGATCCCAAAGAAGCCGAATCTGAGAATCACTTGTTTCCCTCTTAATGTTTGACGGTGTATCAATTAATGTAGCTCTATTAATATATGAACTCCACGGGCCTGTGATTGTTCCTGTTTTTCCCCTGACACGGTACGTATGGCTTGTACCCGGAATAAGGTTTGCATGAATGTAGTTATTTGAAGGTACTTCTATGACAACTCCATCTGTCTCTAATTCATACCCTGTTGCATTTTGTACTTCATCCCAGCTTAATGTCATACTATTTGAATACGGAATTGCAATTACATTGCCTGGTGTAGATACAGGCTCAACACCCCATGCCAATTTACCACCTATATATCCGGTTACTTTTGTCCAATCTATGTAGCCTGAGTCTGACGAATTAAAGGAGTAATCATCTGCTTGGTTATACTTCTCCCAGTTGCTCTTGTGGACAAAGCTTTGAACCTCCACATTTCCTCCCGGTAGCAAAACACCTGCCTCACTCGTAAAACTGATTTCCAAACAGCAATCAGCACCTTGGCTACAAGAATCTAATTGGGAGAAATTACCCATTATACACGAGTTCACTAAAGTTGGACTACTGTATTCAAAAAGCTGGTCTACTTCACCGTTTACTGTGTAATAATACCTTAACTTAATATCCGATAAATTTATTTCAACATTTCCGGTATTACAGATATTAAACACTGGAGATAATAAGCTATATTCCGGTGTTCTATTTAAATTAAACATTTGAACTTTGATCTGTCCATTTGATTCTGTCGATGACGATGTGTTAATATCCAATATCGATTGAGAATTTGCAATATTATAGAAAAAAAATTGCACTAACAATAAAGCAATCAACATTCTTGTAATATTTTTTGTAATATTTTTTTTAATCTTTTTCATATACTCCTCCAGTCATAAGTTGAAACTTCTCTAAATCTGCTTCAAAATAGATTATCATATATTAGGAGTATATGTCAATTTATGCTAATATATATATATATATATATGAAATAGGTAATATTAAAATTAATATTGTGTTTCCATTAAAAGGAAAAAGAAGTCAACACATATGATTTGCAGACAAAACTATCCAACACTCAAAACACCCTTCAACATAAAATATTGAAGGGTGTTTTGAGTGTTGGAGCTGGTAAGCGGAATCGAACCGCTGACCTGCTGATTACGAATCAGCTGCACTACCGACTGTGCTATACCAGCATACATGCAAATATCTTCTTGCAATCTATATATTAGCACTAAATTCCTGTCAGTTCAATTATTTTTCCAGAAATTACTTGCAAGATAGAGAGGGTATTATATTATAAATAATATCTTGCAAAGCATTTTCGTCATTACTTACAGTCACTATATCAGCCACAGCCTTAACGCACTCTCTGGCATTACCGACTGCAATTCCTACATCGGCTAAGCTAATCATTTCAACATCATTGTCATAATCACCTACGGCGATAATAGTTTTATAACTGTACTGATTTGATTTTTTTAACCTCTCCAAAGCCGCTCCCTTTGAAACGCCTTTCTTAATAAGCTCAAAATAAAATACCTGTGAAAAAAAACTATCCACCTTATCAAACAAATTATAATTTTTCAACATACTCTGCGCTTTTTGTAGGCTTTCCGGACTGTCATACATAAGTACCTTAATCCAGTCCATTTTCATGACTTTATCAAGTGTGGTTCTTAAGTATACTTGTTTCTCCCTCTCAACATATGGTTCCGGTATATGGTCAGGAGTTATTATGTACAACATATCAGGTGTAAATATTTCAACCACCATGTTTTTATGGTTTTTCATACAATAAATAATATATTGCTCAACTACACTCTTGTCCATAAGTTCAGTAGCTAAAAATCTTTCCTCTTGAAAATTGTAAATACCTCCTCCGTTATATAGGATACATGGGCCGTTTAGGGTTAAATTTTCTATATAGGGACGTATATTGTCCTTTGAACGTCCTGTGGCAATAGCAAAGCTCCCACCATTTTTTATAAAAAAGCTTATTGCATCTAAATTCTCCTGTGATATGAAATGCTGTGAATTTATTAAAGTACCATCTAAATCACTTATTATAAGGTAATTACTATAATTAAACATATGACCTCGCAAAATAATTTGTACACCTTTCCTGATAATTAAAATATAAAATGGTTTTTCTCTGTAAAAAATCAACTCTTATATAGTATACTACAAAATACAGCTTCCCACATGAAAAATTCACGCGAGAAGCTGTTCATTAAGGAAGTTGGTTCTTGTATTGTTGATTTGAAATTTTATCCGTTTCTTCTACATATCCCTGATTATCAACTTCATTTGTATAAAATTCCTCGTAATCTGCATATCCTGACATATCCTGAGGAGAATCTGCACTTCCATACTTTAGCAAGTCGTTTAGTTGATCCAAGCCCTCGAACTCATCATCTTCTTGCTTATTCAAGTACTTCCTTCCAAATGGACTATCAAAAATTTCGTCATACTGCTGATCAGGCGTATTAATCTCTTCTGCCTCTTTATCCTCCTGACATTCCATACAAAATCTGGCAGCCGGCATAATTTCAAGCCGCTCAGAATTTATATCTTTTTTACATTTTTCACAAACACCGTAGGTTCCGTTATCTATTTTTTTCAAAGCGAGCTTAATATCATTAAGTTTAGTTTGCTCATGTACTTTAAGAGCCAGATTCATCTCTACTGTGTATAGCTCGCTCCCCAGTTCCGCAGGATGATTATCATAATTTGACAGCTCCGAAGGAGTATAATTGCTCATTTCACCCTCATCCAAATCCTTCATTTGTCCCAGTGCAGTATCTGCCCTTTTAGCTTCCGTTAAAAGCTTATCTTTGTAATGCAACAGCTGATTCTTGTCCATATGATTCCTCCTATGTTCATCTGTCATCTAACATTTCTACTGCTGCTTTGCACAATCTTCACTATATCACTTATAAATTGTCCGATGTATGGAAGATTTATTTTTACTATAATATTAAGAAAGTAAATAGCAATTGCCCCAAGAATAGTAAACCCAATAGCTATCCCAAAGCCCCTTGCCAGACCACTTACAAAATTGGCCCAAAGCATTTTTCTCGGATGTTCAAGATAATAAACGTAATCCACGAATTTTAACTTCTCCATTTTAAGAGATATATTATCAACTTTTTTGGACAGTTCACTAATTAAATGATTGTTGTTGGCCATATTTTATAAGTACTCCCTCCACATGAAAACAATTTAAACTTTTCAATATAATTATGGTTGTTCTGTTTAGCTTTATTTATTCGTAAGAAATTTTTCTAGCTAATGAAAATTGTCATATAAATACAAAAAAGCACATCAACCGGATTAAAATATGCCAATACGGTTAATGTGCTTAATTTAAAGTTAAAATATTAATTTGCCAAATCTGAAAGAACTTTTTTAATCAGTCCGCTATCCTCAATAGTACATTGGAAAACCTCGCCAATTCTACGTGGTAAAACAAATTTAAGTTTATTGTCCTTTACCTTTTTATCGTAAAATATCTGATTGTATACTTTTTCAACATCCAGTCCCGGCAAGGAAACGGGAAGTCCAAGTTTTACAAGAATGGCTTTTACCTGATTAACTGTTTGCTCGCCCAAAATTTCCATGTAATGGGCCAGTTTGTATGCTCCCACTATTCCGATAGCAACACACTCTCCATGCAAAAGCCTGAAATTTTCAACTGTTTCAATGGCATGACCGATTGTATGACCCAAATTAAGAATAGCCCTTAGATCGTCCTCTTTTTCGTCCTGTTCAACAACATAGCCTTTTATGGAACAGTTCTTTTTAGCAAGAAATTGCAAAACATTTTCATCAAATTTAAAAATCTTATCAGCGTTGTAGTTAATATACTCACAGTATTCTTCATCCATAATCAAACCGTGTTTGATTACTTCGGCAAGGCCAGCAGAAATCTCTCTCTTAGGCAGTGTCTTAATAGTATTTACATTAATAAACACTGCTTTAGGCTGATAAAATGCACCAACAATGTTCTTATGCCCATTGAAATCAACTCCGGTTTTACCTCCAACACTGCTGTCTGCCTGAGCCAATAGTGATGTGGGTATCTGTACAAAGTTGATACCTCTCATATAAGTGGCAGCGGCAAAGCCGACAATATCACCAACTACACCGCCTCCAAGTGCCAGCGCAATACTGCTTCTGTCTAGCTTACACTCTACCATTTTATTATATATACCATAAACTGCCTCAAGTGTCTTATTATTCTCACCGGGCTTCAGAACGTACTTGTTAACCTCTATTCCGCTGTCTAGAAGTACTTTCATACACTCCTCAGAATAATAGTTATCAACATTCTCGTCGGTAACCAACAGTGCTTTATTACCCTGTCTGAATGATAGTACAATCTTTCCAAGTTCCTGAAAGTCTGTTGCAATACAAATAGGATAACTTCTTTCCTTTAAATTTATAGTATGTCTAATCATAATATGTCTCCCAAATCTGATATGCTTTATTAACCTACTACATCAGCACATCTCTTACAAAGTGTCGGGTGTTTTTCGTCCTTGCCCACAAATTCGCTGAACATCCAGCATCTTTCGCACTTATCTCCAGGTGCCTGTTCAACCGAAACTTTTATTCCGGGCATTTCCTCTCCCTTTTGAGCAGTAGCGGGAGCATCAGCAATAGTTTTAATTTCAACAGCTGAAACTATGAACACAGTAACAAGGTCGCTTTCA
>JAEYNY010000146.1 GCA_023412275.1 Bacillota bacterium | reverse complement strand
GAACCACCTGAGTTCGGATACTTCAGCAGTGTCTGCACTCAATTCTCCCTCGAAGTCATCACATATATAAACGGTGTCGACATTATATACTTCGTCTCCGTGTGGGTACACATAATGAAGCTCAGGACCTGAGAAGACACCATAAAGTTTCATAGAATTAACCTTTAAGCCAGTTTCTTCGTATAGTTCTCTCTTTGCCGCATCTTCTAGGCGTTCACCCAATTCAAGGCATCCACCATGGTAGCCCCAACATCCATTGTCTTTGCGTTTCTGCAGCAGAATATGTCCATCACGAATAACAATTACACTGGCTCCACAAATCAGCAATGGTTTTGTTCCTATCATTGACCTCATGGTTTTAACATAGCTGTTCATAAAATTATATCAAATCCTTTCACTATCTATATCCCTTTCATGTACTCGCTTCCACTATGAGACCAATCTCCTTGCAGCCTCATAAGCTCTTTTTAAAAAGGTCTCCGGTTCATTATCTTCGATGTTCCTATTGCCTCTAAATCCTCGCCGTTCTGATTGCGAAGAGTATAGGGAGATGATAAAAATGCCAAAGCTAAGTACCTGCTCATATATTCCAAAAGGCAGCTTATATGAATCTCCCATAATACTCCCTCAGTTTTTCATCACAATGTACCTTGATCCACTCAATATCCTCTTTAGTCAGCTTTTTAAACACATGCCTGTTAAACTCAACAAACTCAATCTCCCGGCAACGTTTCATAAACCGCATGTCCTCGAACCGCTTGAATGGATTAGCAAAAATATTCTGTTCCGCATCCTTTCGGGTAAACCCGTCCCTGCAAAATATGCTGGACTTCTTTTCAACGAAAAGCCCTTTCTCTTTACGGTCGTTATAAAAGCTAATAAAATAGTCAACTACGTTTTCGACACGTACCCGGCCATTTTCATCAACATGCTCAAACATGGCTTTCAGCAATACCGGTTTGTATGAAAAACTCATATCCATTGTTTTCACCATATTCATAAACTTGTCCTTCATATTAGCTGCGGTAATCAAGTCCCATCCGTACTCCGAAGCATATTTTCTGACTGTTTCCTCATTGAAATATTTGAAGCTGCGCCTATCTCCTACAGGCACCTCCAAATCGGCTTTTATCATACCCTCACGGATATACCGTTCAATTGCTTCAGCCTGAACCTCCACCATCCTGACAAACTCAAGCTGAGAGATCATTCCCTTCACCTGCTCCTGCCAGTTGAACAGATCAATCAATTCATAATCCGCTACATCTATCGGAAAGTCCAGATACACCTCAGGCTTTTCTCCCTTTGCCAGTAAATCACGGTCCAGCTCTAATTGCTTCTGTGGTGCAAGCACCAGCTGCCCGGCATGGTAATCCTTCAGATTCAGCATTCTATGAATGGAATAAGGCATATTGAACATATTAGCGTTGTCTATGAAGTCAAAGACCATAAGGTACTCCTTACCCTCGCACTTGCGCATTCCCCTACCAAGCTGCTGTATGTACAGTATTTTGGACATGGTAGGCCTTGCCATGAATAGTACTTGTGTCTTAGGGCTGTCCCATCCCTCATTTAGAAGGTCACATGCGCATAAGACATTGATGTCCCCTTCTTCATAGTTCTCCAGAATCCTTTCCCTTTCCGATGCCCTGAGCGTTCCCGAAACCGCTTCGCATTTCACTCCATTTTCCCTGAACAACCCCGCAATCTCCTGCGCATGCTTCACCGAAGCACAAAACACAACCGTCCTCATGTTCTTCACATACTGCAGGTATGTATTGATAATGATTCTGTTTCTTTCCGGAACAAAGAGCTTGCTTTCAAGATCCTGGGAGTAATATTTAATACCATTGATACGAACAGTTGACAGGTCAACATTTGTCTTAACCCTAATACAGCGGATTGGCGACAGTTCACCCATTTCAACGGCAGTTTTCAGATCCAGCTTATGCGCCACATTCCTGAACAACTCCAGCAAATCCTCGCCGTCCGCTCTTTCAGGTGTTGCAGTCAGTCCGAGTGTGAACTGCGGCTTGAAGTGACCCAGTATTTTTCTATAAGTCTCAGCCGTACCATGATGGCACTCATCAATAATTACATATCCAAAATCATCCGGTTTGAACCGGTCAAGGTTTTGAGCAACACTCTGAATGCTAGCACACACGATGTATGCATCCTCATTCTTCTGTTCCGCTACGTACATGCCGGTTTGTTTCTCCGGCCAAACGTTTTCAAACGTATCTTTGGCTTGTTTTACGAGCTCCCTGGTGTGGGCAAGGAAAAGCGTCCTTTTACCAACTTCCCGGGCATCGCTTACAGCAGTAACCGTTTTTCCTGTTCCTGTGGCATGGTACAGAAGCGCAATGCTCTCCCCGTTGTCTCTCATACCTCGAAGGCTATCAATAGCTGATTGCTGATGATTTTTCAGTTCAAAAGCTTTTCCCTTCTGCTTCGGAAGATAATCATCCAACATCCTGAACTGCGGCATTTCACCGACAAAAGTCAGCATCTCATCCTTTACCTTTTCACGCTGCCTTTTCAATTGAACATATGCCCATCTGTAAACCTTCCAGTCATTATAGATCAGGCTGTTTTGTTTCAGAAGATCATCGTGGTACTTGTTGCCGGAAATCCGCTGAGGATTATGAAATTTCTCACCGTCGATCTCTATGGCAAGCTTTAGGTCATCACTCTCAAGAGCGAAATCAATGTATCTTCTATTTCCGTAGATATCTGCAAAGGGGTGCTGCACAGAAAGATATTGCGTCTTGTCCGGTCCGAACGTTTCGCAGAATAATTCAACAAATAAATCCTCCGCTACGCTGGCAAGGCTGGTTGTATATCTCACTTCTCTCTCCACACCGACTCCCCCTGTCTGTGAACAACTCACGATTTAGTCTCTGACTTCTTTTAGCAGAAGCCTTTTATCAAATGCTCCCCGCTCCTCTGCCTTCTTTTTACGGATCTGCTCAAAATCGTCCGTCTCAATGCCTTTGTATTTTAGGATCGCATAAATCACCTCAACCAGATCAGCCATCTCATTTATATCATCGTCGTTAAGATATTCTTGAAGCTCCTCGCCAAGCTTTATGTCAAGGTGCTTTTTGTAGGCCTTGTCATCGAGTATCTCAGTGATTGGTCTTTTACCCGATTTTTCGATAATTTCGGGAATTTTGTCACGAATAAGTTTATTATAGTAGGTTGTTGGCATTGTGGAATCTCCTTAGGATTTTTTATTACGACGGTACTTATAGTTCTAACACGGAAATAAATGGCCTATCTCAATATTAGCAATGTTGACATATGTTGACAAGCTTTGTAAGTTAAATTTACATAAAAGCGATATGTGTCTGTACAAGTTTTATAGAATATTTTGCATAATAAAGTTGAATTATGGTAGAAATAAAGTTACAATATAAATAACTATTACTGATAAAGGAAGAAATATGCAACGACCTTTTAAATCAGATTTAGTAATTGAAGAAAAAATTTCAAAATCCACCTTTCGTGCATATCATGTTGGATTTGAACAGAATAAGTTCAGATTACAGCCTTTGGTTGATGTAATACGAAGAGTAATTCCGGAATTCGCTTTAGGTTATTACGAAGGTCATTCAATCCCGCTTAATGAGGTTGTCGATAAATTACATGAGGCTGCAATAACTGTGTACACTACAGATAAATACCAAAATAGAGGTGAGTTTGGTGAACTTATTCTTCATTTGCTATTAAGAGATTTTTGTAATTCTATCCCTCTCATTTCAAAAATATACTTTAAAGATTCTTTGAATGTAACTGTACATGGTTTTGATGGGGTCCATGTAACTATTGAAGGGGATATCAAGAAGCTTTGGTTAGGTGAATCAAAACTCTATACTAGTGGGGAAGACGGAGTAAAAGACCTATGCAATGATTTGAAGGAGCATATTGCTGCTGACTATATTCGCAAAGAGTTTGAACTTATTTCGCGAAAATTACCAAGTTCTGTGCCAGAAATCGACTACTGGAGGACATTAATGCATAAGCATCAAAAACTTGAAAATATTTATAGTGGCATATGTATACCTTTAGTATGTACCTATTCAAGTAGTCTTTTTAAAACACACCATCAAGAGACTCAAAAATACATTGAGGATTTTAAAAAGGAATGTGATTCATTAAGAGAGTTGTTTAAAACAAAAAGAATATCAACAGATGTAGATGTAGTTCTTATGCTTCTTCCTGTTCCATGTAAGAATGAACTTAACAAAGAGCTTGATGCTCGTTTGAAAAGGATGCAAGGAATATGAAATTTTTTTCTTATGAAGAGTTATATGATAAACTATTAAATTTAGAAACTAATTGCTTTGAAGACAGCTTTGAACTTTCAAAAGGCTGCTCGCAATTGCTTAATAATAAAGAAACCGAATCAAAGGGAAGAGATATAATTATAAGAGTTCTTGATATCTGGGAAAAAATACACCCAGCTACCCATTGCATTTGGAATGATTTGATAGAAAGTGCTGGATTATATCCCTACATTAATTCAAGTTTATTATCGGGTTCTGCAAAAATCAGACATGAATATCATAAATCCAAAGTTCTAAATGGAATATACTTACATGAAGAGCAAATGCATCTGCTAATAAAACTTAATCAAAATAAAAGCGTAATTGTAAGCGCTCCAACAAGCTTTGGAAAGAGTCTTTTAATCGAAGAATTAGTGGCCAGTAAAAAATACGATAACATAGTTATAATACAACCTACACTGGCATTATTAGATGAGACAAGGAAGAAATTAAGAAAATATAGGCAGTTCTATAATATAATTGTTAGTACTACTCAAGAGCCTTCTCCTGAGAGAAATATATTTCTATTTACAGGTGAAAGAGTAGTTGAGTATAAACTCTTTCCGAAAATAGACTTCTTTATAATTGATGAGTTTTACAAACTAAGTATGGAGAGAGACGACGAAAGATCAACCACCTTAAACCATGCATTTTATCGTTTGCTAAAAATGACAAAAACATTCTATTTGCTTGGTCCAAATATTAAAAGTATACCAGAAGGATTTAGAGAACAGTATGGTGCAGAATGGCATCGTACAGATTTCGCAACTGTAGCAGTTGATGTGTTCAATGTATCAAAGAGCTTGGAAGATAAGAAAAAGGAAGAAAACGAGGAATTATTATTCAATTTATTACTGGTACTGAACGAGCCTACATTAATCTACTGCTCTTCACCAGATAAAGTAAATACACTATCACTTAAGTTTCTAAAATATATCAAAGACAAGAAAAACAGCGAAACATTTTTCTTTGCAAATAATGATTTAATTGAATGGATTAATGAGAATATTCATGATAAATGGGATATAAAGGATGCTATTTCATACCAGATTGGAGTTCACCATGGAGCTTTACCTAGACACCTAGCAAGTACAATTGTAGATTTATTTAACAATGGTGGTATAAAATATTTATTCTGTACCTCTACCCTTATTGAAGGTGTAAATACTTCAACAAAAAATGTCATTTTATATGATAAGAAGAAAGGGCCAAAGTTAATAGATTATTTTGATTATAAAAATATAGTTGGTCGTTCTGGTAGAATGAAACGTCATTTTATAGGCCGTGTATATCAATTTCACCCCCAACCAAAGCAAATTGATATTGAGGTTGATATCCCAATATATACACAAACTGCGAAAGCTCCGCTGGAGCTACTAATACAAATAGAGACACAAGACCTAAATCAAATCAGCAAAAAAAGAATGGAGTTTTTAACAAGTTTATCTCAAGATATACAGGAACTTCTAAAGAAGAACAGTGGTATTCCTGTTGAAGGACAGTTAAGGCTTTTGGCAGAACTTGAAAATAATTTTCAAGATAATTATCAATATATTTCATGGTCCGGCATTCCAAAGTATCAACAACTACAGAAGGTGATTGAACTATGTTGGAGCTTTCTTATAAAGAAAGGAGAATCAAAAGGAGGTGTTAGGACACCAGGCCAACTAGCATATCTTACTCTTTCATATTGCAAATTAAAATCTTTAAAAGCAGTTATTAATAACATGGCAAATTCAGACTATTGGAAAGGTATTGAATCCGACAATCATAAAAGGCTACAAATTGTGATAAGTATGGTTCTCCAAGTTACAAAGCATTGGTTTGATTATAAGCTACCTAAACTTCTGGATGTTTTTTCTGAAATTCAATCTTATGTATGTAGGAGAAAGGGAAGAGCTCCTGGCAATTATTTGTTTTTAACAAAACAACTTGAAAACAATTTCTTGCCAACTCATTTATCACTTCTGTTAGAGTTCGACATTCCGGTTTCAGCTATACGAAAACTAGAATTATTGCTGTTAAAATCTTTAACACTTGACGATATGGTTCGAACTCTGAAAAATACGGATTTAAGCGCATGGGGCCTTCTGCCTTACGAGCTAAAAAAAGTAAATGGTATCTTAGAATAGAAATATTTATGTTTCTTTGTTTAAAAAGGTTTTTCTCTCGACTTCTATAGCCTGCTAATATTGAAAAATGGAAACTTTTTTGGTAAAATAGTAGAACAACATTTGTTCATTACAAAATCAAATTCCTCTCACGTTTTAGCTTAGTAGGTGAATGTATATGGATTTTGAAAGTATTGTCGCTTCTCTGGTTGAAAAGATAAGTGACTATAGGGAAAGTGAGATAAGTGAAATTAACACTGCTCATGTAAAAAATTGGATATCTCAATTTGATAAAAGAGATCAGGTCTCGATTCTGTATGAATTAAACCATATATTCGACACTTATTACTATTCAAGAAAAAGTGTTAAAGCATATATTAAAAGTTTTTTATTAGATCCTAGAATATCTGCTAATGATCAAAAGAACTTATCAGAGTCACACTTTTTATGTATTCAAAAATATGGAAAAAGCCAGGAAGATCTTTTAGTATTAGTCAAGGAAATCTTACAAGAAGAGTTTGGCATATCAATCAATGAGTGTCAACACCCACGTTTTTACTTTTACATAGATGATTGTGTTTTTACTGGCAATAGGTTTAGATATGATATAGTCCAATGGCTTCAGCAAAACGTCTTTATACCAGGTACAAAGCTAATTACTTATCACTTAGCTCAGCATGCTCAAGGA
>JAEYNY010000139.1 GCA_023412275.1 Bacillota bacterium | reverse complement strand
TTTCCTTCCGGATTTGCAATAACAACAGGCTCGCCGCCTTCCATAACTGCCACACATGAATTTGTGGTACCTAAATCTATACCAATTACTTTTGACATAAATAATACCCTCCTTAATATATTTGTTAATCGTTTTTTTATTTTTAAACTACTGTGTTAGTTTACTACCTTTACCATACTATGTCTGATTACTTTACCCTTCATAGTATAACCCTTCTGAAATTCTTCAACTACAATGTTTTCACCAATTTCATCATCTGTTACATGCATTACGGCATTGTGGAGTTCAGGGTCAAAAGAATTATTAACTGCCTCTATTGCTTCAACTCCTAATTTGTCGAGACAATCTTTCAACTGTCTCATAACCATTTCAACGCCTTCCTTCAAAGGATTATTTTCAATGTTTTCTGCGGCTTTTAAAGCTCTTTCCAGGTTATCTACTACCGGAAGGAAGGTATTTACAGTGTCTATTGCTATATCAAGGCTAAGAGCTTCCTTTTCCTTGATTGTTCTTTTTTTATAGTTGTCAAACTCGGCTGCTGTACGCTGAACCATATTTTTTAAATCTTCACATTGTTTTGCCTTTTCTTCCAACTTTGCTTTCAGTTCCTCAATCTCCGTACTTGCTGCTTCGTCACCCTTGACATCAGCATCACCTGATACCTTCGGGTTTTCTGCTCCTTTGTTGATTTCTTCAGCATTCATTTCCTTAGTGTTTTCGTTTTCATCCTTAGGATGTTTTTCTTTTTTCATTACCTGAATACTACCTCCTTATTTATACTATCCATTATCTAGGAGTTTAAGAATCTCCTGATTGATTTTATTTCTTATATAATTCATAGATGACACAACCTTTGAATACTCCATTCTGGTTGGCCCGATAATGCCTATTGTCCCAATTACATGGTTACCTAAACTATAGGATGCGGTAACCAAACTACAATCCTTTATGCCTTCTATATCATTCTCATTTCCTATGTGAATAATTATCTCATTATTTTTATTTGAATTATTTGTAAGAAGGTCAGATACAAACTTCTTTTCATCCAGTATATTCAAAAACTCTTTGGCCTTATCAACTTCTTTAAACTCCGGAAAATTCAGAATATTTGTTGCTCCTTCAAGATATACTTCGGGCTTATCAATGGTCTTAATTAAATCCTCTATTCCATCGAGGATAGGTTTAATTAATCCATAAGGCAATGAATTGAGTTTTTCAAACTTTTCATTTAAAATGTCCGATTTAAGCATTTCCAAAGTAAACCCTTTTAGCTGCTCGTTTAGCATATTTGAAATCTGAATTAAGAAATCGGGAGTAACACTCTCAGGAATTCTTATCAGATTATTTCTTACAACGTTAGCATCCGTAACAATAATTACCAATGCTTTCCCGGGCTCTATGGGTACCACCTGAACAGCTTTTAAAACACTCTGTTTCATATGTGGGGTTATCGCCATAGAAGTATATTTTGTAAACCTGGACATAACAGCCGATGCATTCCTTATGAGCTGGCTGAGCTCATTTATCCGAATGTTCATATCACTTCGGATTTTCTCTATTTCACTTTCAGTTAATTCATTTATCTTCATCAGCTGATCAACGTAAAGCCTGTACCCTTTATCGGAAGGAACTCTGCCTGCCGATGTGTATGGCTGTTCCAAAAGCCCCATTTCTTCAAGATCAGCCATTTCATTTCTAATTGTAGCCGAACTTAAACCAAGTTCATGCTTCTTGGCAATAGTTCTGGATCCTACAGGTTCAGCAGAGTATATATAATCATCTATAATTGCTTGCAGTATTTTCAATTTTCTATCGTCAAGTAGCATTATAATCACCCCTCTTGTTAGCACTCTTTAATGTTGAGTGCTAATTATATACTAAAAATAACATTAGCATATTTGTTTGTCAAGTATTTTTCTTGTAATATTCGGTAATAAATTTTAAAATTTAAAAGACCCTGTACAGAATATATATACATTCCGAAACAAGGTCTTTTTAGTATTTGAAATAGTTATTTTTAAATTCCGCCGTTCATTAGTTTGTAGTATTCTGCACAAGCATACTTCCCTGATTTTTCACGGTAAATTTCAAAGAAGAATACAATTGATATAAATTTAGCAAGGTATGATACTATGGACGATACAGCCCCTCCAATAATCGGAATCCATCCTACCACTAATCCAATTATTGATCCGGCTATCGTTCCAAATATAGATATAAGGATACTCATACCTAATATTGTCCAAAAACTACCTGATACATAGCGGAATGAATTTTTCAATCCTGTCAGTATATCTGAATCTTCTACACAAACTGATGTAAACCATAGTGAAGTGTATACACCAAGCGCTACACAGGCAACAATGAAGGCCAAAGTAAACAATACCATCAAAATTGCACCCGCAATATTTGAAACCGCTGTTATTACTACCACTGCAATTGCAATAAGTATTAGATATGCAACTACCAATCCTATCCAAAGAGCTATTTTTAATAATCCGTAAAGTACAAATCTTCCGATGTACTTTGTCATGGAATATGTCATATCACTAAGTGTTGAAGTACCTGTTTCATACTTTTTATTTATCATTCCGTATGTTGCAGGATAAACAAGAATAGATAAAACCAGAGTCAAAACTGTTGAAATTATCATACTTATAATCATCGCAGGCCCATATAAGCTGAGGAACATATGGTATGTTGGAATAAATTGCCCGCTATTGTCCATCATCTGTTCAAATATCTGTTCAAAGTTCTTAATATTAAATAAAAATCCTAAGGACCCCACACCCATAATCATACTCGGTATTGCCATAGCAATTAGCAATGGAATTGTGATTATAAAGTTCTTAAACGTAAACTTAAATGCATTTTCAAGGTATCTCATACCTAACCTCCCAATTTAATTATATTCTTCTGTTTACCTTATTTCTTATTGCTATAGCCTTCAATATAAGCCGATATAAGACTGTTATAACCTTTCATAACATTTTGGGTCACAACATTCTCAGATGAATTCACTATACAATCATCTATTATTTTTAACGGCAATGCATTAATGGATGTACCGGTTATAAATGCAGCATCAAAATTACTTAACTGATCAGCACCAATTAATGTTTCTATAACTTCATATCCTAGTTTTGCACAAACATCAATTATATATTGTCTCGTAATACCTTTTAAAATATATTCTTCGGGAGATGTATAAATTTTGTCGCCTTTTACAAAAAAAACATTGGATTTTCCGCCTTCTGTTATTTTATCGTTGTCATCTACCAATAGAACTTCAAAAGCATTATTTTCTTCTGAGACCCGCTTGATTTCTGCCTTGTATGAAGTATTTATCATTTTAATATTTGGGTTGTTTCTCATGAGCTTTACGGTACAACACTTTACACCATTATCATATTCCTCTTGTGAAGGATAGTAGAACTTGTTTATATGCAGTAGCGTAATCTGCTGTTTTTCATAAAGAAGCACCAATACTTTAACATTGCAGTTTACCAGATTATTGAGCTCACATATTTCCGTAATTTGAGTCCTCAAATCCTTTTTTGTTATTTCCAATTCATTATGGGTCTTTTGTACAGAACTTTTAAGACGTGTAAAGTGATCATCAAAAAATAGTGGAATTCCCTTTATTATTCGAATAACTTCATAGCAAGCCGTATACTTTTCTTCTGAATACTTATTCAGTGCTTCAGCCGACAATTTTTCTCCGTTTATAATGCACTTTGTACCTATGTTATCTTCAAATGTCATTTCTTTGCCCCTTTTGTTAGAATTAAGAATGTACTACTTTTATATTTTTCCAATACAGTTTTAATTATATAACAGTCTCAAGAAATTAATCAATCTCATCAAGGGACAAATTGAAGCTTGGTATAAATTTTTCCATGAAATACCTGACCTCAGGCAAATCAATCTCCATTATTGTTTCTAAAATGGTTTCCATGGCCTTTCTGAATTCGTTGTTTCCAACCTTTAGTTCTTCTATACATTTTATATAGGCAGAAATCCTGTCTGCTGCCTTAACAAGTTTCCAACAATTCATATCATCCGGATTTTTAAAGAATAATGAATAATATTCATCTGCCATTTCCTCTGGCAGCATAGATATGATTTTCTCCTTTGATATATCTTCGATATCCTTGTAAATTTTACTTATCTGAGGGTTATAATATTTTATGGGAGTAGGCATATCCCCTGTTATTATTTCATTGCAATCATGAAACATTGCAAGTATTGCTACTCTCTCAGGGTTTACTTCTCCGTTAAAATATGTGTTTTTGATTACTGCCAACCCATGAGCAATTATAGCAACCTGTAGACTGTGTTCCTGTATATTTTCAGTATACGTGTTGCGCATAAGTCCCCATCTATTTATATACTTCATCCTTGATAGAAATGCAAAAAAATGAAAGCTCTTATCATCCATATTTTCACCTACATCCAGTATATTTCTTCAAAGCAGCTTTGTGCAAACTGATCTGTCATTCCTGCTATAAAATCAATAACTTTCTGAGCATCACTTTCAGACTTATCATATGCCTTGTCTGCTATAAAGTTATAAAACATTCTGTAAACCTTATTTTCATTTGTCTGAAGCCTTTCAAAATCTGATAGGCTGTTAAGCAGGCTGTCAAACAAACCTTCGAGGGTATTTTCAGCAATCTTTTCATACCGGGTTATCTTATCGGCTTTGTAAATCAACCTTACATTCTCGTTTATAAGTTTTTCAAGGGCCTGACCTTTTTCCGGACTAAGCTGAATACAATCCCTGCTATAGCTGTTCTCAACCATATCACAAACCAGAGTATTTATTATTTCCCCATTTGTGTTTCCCAACTCATTTCTTATGTCCATGGGTATGTCTTGCATATTCATCAGGTTTACACGTACAGCATCCTGAATATCCCTGCCAACATATGCTATTTTGTCCACCAGTCTTACAATACAGGCTTCAAGAGTAAAGGGAAGATTGCCTCTGTC
>JAEYNY010000127.1 GCA_023412275.1 Bacillota bacterium | reverse complement strand
GGGAAAATCGGTGATTTTATAGTAAACGGAGATTTCATACTTGGACATGAATGTGCAGGAACTGTTGTAGAGGTTGGTAGCGGAGTACAAAACTTACAGGTTGGAGACAAGGTTGCGTTGGAGCCGGGAATAACTTGCGGACAATGCGAATTCTGTAAAACAGGAAGATATAATCTTTGCCCGGATGTTGAATTTTTGGCAACACCACCATACCACGGTTCATTAATGAATTATATCGCTTTTCCTGAAAATATGTGCTTTAAACTGCCTAGTAACATAACAACAAAAGAGGGAGCATTAGTTGAACCTTTGGCTGTTGGTATGCACGCAGCAAACCAGGGAGAAGTGAAGCTTGGAAGCTCAGTTGTTATTCTTGGGGCAGGAACAATCGGACTGGTTACATTACTTGCATGTAAAGCAAATGGAGCGACTGATATTACTGTAATTGACGTAATACCAAAGAGACTGGAATATGCAAAAAAATTGGGAGCAACCAATACAATAAATGCGGCAGAAACTGATGTGTTCGCAGAAATAGACAAACTCACCGATAAAAGGGGAGTAGATGTTGTAATAGAAACTGCAGGTTCTGCAAGAACTATTTCACAGACTCCATACATGGTTAAAAACGGAGGTACCATTGTTCTTGTAGGATTGGCTCCACAGGATATAATAGAATTCAATTTTGCAAAGATTATGGCAAAGGAAGCTACAATTAAATCCGTTTTCCGTTACAGAAACATATATCCTATAGCAATTAAAGCTATTTCAAAAGGAATTATTGATATAACAGGAATAGTAACACACGAATTTGATTTTGATGATGTTGCACATGCCTTTGACTATGTAATAAACAACAAGCAGGATGTTGTAAAGGCAGTTATTAAAATAGACTAACTTTATTCTTCCAGAAATAATACTCCTAAATTATCCGTCGGTCAATACCGGCGGGTTTTTTTTGTTATTTATATAACAAAAGGGGCTGTTGCAAAACAAAAAACTTTCTGTTTTGCAACAGCCCCTTTTGTATTTTTAACTCTAGAATATTCTAAATGCACAAACAAAATTCCTTGTCCAGTAGGAAGAAGTTATATTGGTAATACGAACTCTGCCCTGACTTGATGATGCATCAATCATCTGATTGTCACCTAATGCAATACCCACATGTCCGTTGTATGTAATGATATCTCCGCGTTTTATACTACTCATGCTGGATATCCTTCTATATCTGCCGTTTCCAGCCCATCCTCCGGAGGTCATATAACCTTGCCTTACACCTGAGTTTTTTAATACCCAGTAAACAAATCCCGAACAATCAAAGGTATTAGGTCCTTTTGCACCATATACATATCTGCTTCCCAGTTTTGATTTTGCTACTGATATAAGTCTTTCAACACTTGGGCTTACATAGCTTCCGCCGTTATCTTCACCGGAACCGTTGCCTCCACCTGAATTACTTGATCCTCCTGAATGGTTACCGCTTGAGCCGCTTCCTGAACCGCCGGTCCATTCTCTTGCATTAGGGGATAGAAGTTTGGCTATGGTTTGTGAACCAACTTTTCCGTCCTGTCCCAAACCATTTCTGGACTGGAAGTTAAGAACAGCATTGTGTGTGTCAGAACCGAAATAACCAGTTACACCTTTTAGATATCCAAGTTTCTTCAAGTAAGTCTGAACTTTAGTAACATCATCTCCGTTGTCGCCTATATCAAGGGCGTTTTCAGTAGCATCTGACGACATAAGCAAATCTTTTGTAACCGGACCTATAAAACCATCTGCAATCAAACCGTTATTTTCCTGAAAACGCTTTACTGCAAGAACTGTATCGTTATCATACTTTCCGCTGGGTTTTACGGTGAGATAACCAAGTTCATATAATCTTTGCTTGTATTGAAGTATTTCACTGTTTTCGTCTCCTAAATAAAAGGACATTGGAACTGCTTTTGCCGAATATAAAATTTCTCTTGTTTGCTTACCTACATTACCGTCATCGTAAAGACCGTTTCTTTTCTGAAACTCCTTTACAGCAGTGTCGGTATCTGTACCAAAATAACCTGTTGCCTTACCTATGTAGCCCAATTCATACAGACGTTCCTGAAGCTGCTGTACATCAGTTCCTTCAGCTCCTAAAGAAACTGTGTATGCTTTTGCGTCCTCTGAAAGCAAAAGCTCGTATGTTTTAGCATCAACTTCACCTGTTATGGGTAACTTATTTTTACGCTGAAATAATTCTATTGCGAATTGAAGAGGCTCTCCGAATTCATCAGTTGGTTCGTCTATTTCAAGATAATCCAGATCCATGAGTCTCTTTTGAATAACAGTAACTGTACTGTCCTTTACTCCTGACTTTATAATATCACCTTTTATAGGGTTCATAGGAGTAATACCGCGGGATGTTTTAGTTAATGCGGTTGACTCTGACGTGCTTTTTGAAAACTTCTGTTGGGTTGTTTGTCCGGATACTGAAGCCGTACTTTCCTGTTTACCTGTAGTAACAAATTTAGAGTTTGAGGGCGGCAGTGTGAAAACAATTGCTGCCGTAAGAGCTAGCGCTGCTGCACCTGAACAAGAAATAATTATATATTTATATTTTGAGGGATATTTATTTTTGTAATTCTTAATTTTCTTAGGTATATCACTTATCAAACTCTTAATCTTCTTTAAATTCATAATCTCTCCAATTCCTATTTTATATTTTTTTGACGATTCTTCAAAAAAAGAAATGTATAAATAGGAACATCAAGATAAACAAAAAATCCGAAAGAATTAAAACATAGTAGTACAGCCGTATATATGTATCAAATGTAAGTTTATTTCTGCCCCTAAAATACACAACTTTTATTATGAATAGTAATATTTTATCACAGTTTAAAAGAAAATCATATTAAAGTTACTTTACAATTACAAAAAGGTTACTTTCTTGTAGCTTTTTATATATAATTCCGTAAAATGCGACTGGGAGAAATTGTATATGGTTATAAAAATGTTATAACTACCCAACTCAAATTGGTAACTTTATAATGATAAACAATAACGGACCGTTAAATTGCAAAAGTACACACAAAACATCGGCTACTTAAAGTTAGCCGGTATTAAACTAAAATACTATGAAGAATCGGAGGATTAAATATTATGAAAATTGGAATTGTAGGATGCGGATATATTGCTAATTACTATGCAACAACACTACCGAACCACCCTGAATTGGAGCTTGTAGGAGTAACAGATATTAATACAGACAGAGCAAAAAAGTTTGCAAAATTTTATGGAGTTAAGCATTTCAGTACTGTTGAGGATTTACTGAAGGAACAGGAGATATCAATTGTTTTAAATTGCACAAATCCACACAGCCATTATGAAGTTTCAAGAGCAGTGCTTATGGCTAATAAACATGTATACACTGAAAAACCAATGGGAATGGATTTTGATGAGTCATCAAAGTTGGTGAACTTAGCAAAGGAAAGAAAGTTATACATTGCATCTGCACCAAGTATTCTTTTAGGAGAATATGCACAGGGAATAATGAAAGCCTTGAAAGACAAAGAAATCGGACGTCCTATTCTTGCATACGCACAGCTTGATGATGGTGCTGTACATAATATGCGTTACTGGACTTGGATAAGCAGAACAGGAACTAAATGGCCATATGAAAATGAGTTTAAGATAGGAAGCCTTTTGGAACATGCAGGGTATTGCCTTACATTACTAACGGCATTTTTCGGGCCTGTTAAGGAAGTTCAGGCATACACACGCTGTCTTGTACCAAATAAGATAAACAAAGACAGGATAGATGAACTAGGTCCGGATTACAGCGAAGCGTGCTTGGAATTCAGATCAGGCATGGTAGCAAGATTGACAATAGGCTCAGTTGCACCGCATAATCATTCACTGATGATTGTGGGAGATGAGGGTGTAATTACAACTGATGATTTGTATTGGGATGTTCAGCAAAAAGTATATATTCAGAAAAGAATTACTTCTGATTCAAAAGACCGTGAGAATTCACATGTATATTTAACAGAGAAGGAAGAATACGAATTTGAAAGACCTGAGGATTTTGAGTTCAGAAGTCAGGATGAAGTTAATGTGGACTGGGCAAAAGGAGTAGCAGAGCTCGCCGATGCTATTTTACATAAAAGAAAATGCCGTTTGGATATGAGTCATGCACTTCATGTAATGGAGATAATTGATGTTCTTGAAAATGCACGAAGTTTCAGTGGGCCACAGAAAATAAGGACTGTATTTGATCCTATAGAAGCTGCAGACTGGATAAAAGAGGGGAAACTGCCGAAGGGCCTTACAGCTTAAAGAAGGAGTGCTATGAAAGTTAATAAATTTATAAAATCAAGACTCTCTTTGTTAATGTTTTTACAATTTTTTATTTCGGGAATCACTTGTCCGATAATGAGTTTATACTTGATAAAATGCCTGCATTTTTCCGGGGATCAAACAGGGATTATACTTTCAGTATCGGGGATAACTACAATTTTATCATCGGTCATGGGAACGCTGCTTGCAGACAAAATACTGACAGTTAACCGTCTGCTTGGAATTTGCCATTTGTTTGCTGCTATATTTATGACTATACTTACATTTCAGACAAAGTTTGAATGGGTGCTTGTTTCATATTTACTTTATACACTATCATTCGGATGTACAAATGGATGCGTATCAGCAGTAGTATTCCATCATGAAGAAAATGCAAAGAAAAATTTCGGCGGTATCCAGATGTGGGGTTCTATCGGTTGGATATCGGCAGGATGGCTGTTTAGCTTTGTCTGGATGAGAAATCTCACGGGTATTATGGCCATAAACAGGATGGCAGATGCATTGAAAATCTCAGCAGGCATTTCGTTTTTATTATTTATATATACCTTTTCTTTACCTGTTAAAAAGATTATGCCGGACAGTCGGAAATCTCTTGTACCGAGAGAAGCTTTGGCTGTTTTCAAAAAGCCACAGAATCTGTTTCTTGCTGCAATGGTTTTCATTACATTTACTTCATTTCAATACTATCTGTTCGGTATCGGGCCGTATTTACAGCAAAGTAATTATGGGGAATCCAATATTATGCCCTTGATGAGTGTGGCTCAAATAGCTGAGGCTGTTGCACTTGGAGTTCTTGGTTATTTTATAGTACGAAAAGACTTCAAAAAGGTATTGATAATCGGTCTTGTAGGCAATTTGTGGAGATTTGTGGCGCTGTTTATAAGCCCTGCTTTTCCGGTTGTAGTATCTGCCCTTGTTTGCCATGGTGTGGCATCGGCCTTCTTCTTTACGGCATCATGTATTTATCTGGACAGTCAGTGCGAAGATAGTACGGCACGGCCGGGAGTTCAGCAGATAATAATTATGCTTGCTTACGGAGTAGGTGCGTCTTTAGGAAACCTGTGCGCTGGCAGGGCTGTTACAATGTTTGGAACAGCAACAGGTGTTGTTAATTACTCTGCCTTCTGGGGGGTACCATTGGTTGTCAGTGCAGTTATGTTCCTACCGTTCATTTTATTATTCAAGCGTAGGTTAGGGGAAAAAGTATCAAAACGAAAAGAAGTTGCGGGTTTATCTAAAAAATTGTCTATAAAGGAGATATAAAAATGATCGGAATAGGAATTGTAGGATGCGGAGCTATTGCAAGATATCGTCACGTTCCGGAGTTTGCTACTAATCCATTATCTAAAATTATCGGTTACTTTAATCCCTCCAGTGAAAAAGCAGAATTTCTTGCATCCAAATACGGAGGGAAGGTATATCCCGATTATGAAAAGATGTTGGAGGACCCAAAAATACAGGCAGTTTGTATATGTTCACCCAATAAATATCATGCTCAAATGAGCATTGCTGCCATGGAGGCAGGAAAACATGTCTTGTGTGAAAAACCAATAGCTGTTACCCTTGACGAAGGTGAAAAAATGCTGGAAGCTGCAGCAAGGACAAAAAAGTGCCTGATGATTGCCCATGACATGAAATTTGAGTATGCCCACAAAAAAGCAAGGGAAATCGTTAAGAGTGGTGAAATGGGAAGAGTACTTAGCTTTCGCACCACTTTCGGACATAGAGGGCCGGAGCACTGGAGTGTAAATCAAAGCATGGATTCATGGTTTTTCGATAACGAAAGTTCCACAACAGGAGTTTTAGCAGATCTTGGTGTACACAAGTTAAACTTGATTGAATGGCTTATAGATGATCGTATAAATCAAATAAAAGCTTTCATTGCTGTCAGGGATAAAAAGCGTGAAAACGGGGAATTAGTTGAAACTCCTGACAATAGCCTTTGTCTGCTGAAATCAAACTCCGGAATTATAGGGACACTGGCAGCAAGTTGGACTTATTATGGGGGTATGGATAAGAGTACCGTGCTTTATTGCTCCAATGGTACCATAGAAATTTACAATAATCCCAGATATCCGTTGATTGTTGCAAAGTCTGAAAGCGAGAGAATTTGCTATACATTTGATAAACAGGAAACATCAGGTGTTGCAGATGCTTTCTTGGACAGCATTGTAAACGGAACTACTCCGGCTATATCGGGAGAGGAAGGTTTGAGAGCGTTAAAGCTAGTTTTGGCTTGTGCCGAAGCTCAGGCAAAGGATAAAACAGTGACGGTCTATGATTAGAAAAAACAATATATACTTTAATGGTTTAATAGTCTGCCCATCAGAAAATTACTTTTATGATGGGTTGTTGCTTTTTAAAAAAATATATTACCGTCATACATATAATGACAATTTTTTCAATTTGTGTATGGTATCATTTCTTTAATAATTTGACATAAAAAGCACAAGATTGACATTTTAGTGGACACAGCTGCAAATATACACTACATACTCCTTGCGGCTTTTAGCAAAGGGGGACTTAAATGACATTTATTATTTCATTGATATTAATTTGGATAATTTCGGCTATTATATTGATTGTAGATTTTAAAAGTGAATGTAACAGATGGATCAGTTCCGCAGCCTTTTGTGTTGGGCTGCGATATTTAGCCGACAGCATTAATGTACTTGCTGCACCTAATGTAAACAATCATGTTAAGCTGATTATTTGTATACTTACGTCAATTTCTTTTGTATTTTACCCGTACACACTATTAATGTTCAGTTTAAGTTTAACATTAATACTTAACCCTAAGTATAACAAATTACTGATGTGGATTTTACTTATTCCCGTTGTCTTAGTATACATATTTCTTCCAATAAATGATTTTATGTATCCTACAATTAAGCCTTCATACAAGTATTTGACTCTATGGTCTACCTTTGGAATAATTTTATCAAATATACTATTGATTTTTGGATATTTTAAAACGGTTAGCATAGTAAAAAAGAAAAACATATTCCTTGTAGGTATTTTTATGATACCTACCACAATATTCGGATGGCTTATAAACTTTCTTCTTCCTATTCTTGGAATAAAGAATCTATGGAAATTCAATATAGTAGTAGTTTTTGTGGTAGCAGCTTTATACTGCTTGCTAGTTGTAAAATATGGTTTTCTGGGGATAAAAATAAAATTTGAAAAAAACCGTCTGGATAGCACTATGAAGTCAATCAGTTCCGGAACCCAAATTTTAACCCACGCAATAAAAAATGAAATTTTAAAGATTTCTTTATGTACCAGGAATATCAATTCCTCGCAAACATCCTTTGATAAGGAGAAATTTGACAGATATATCGGTGAAAATACGCAGAACATTACCGCTTCAACAGATCACCTTATGACGTTAGTGGCCAGGATTAAGGACTATATGCATGAGATAGAAATAAAAGAGGACTACCATAATTTAGCGGATATCATAGAGAACTCATTGAACCTCATGATAGTACATATTAAGGAAAAAAATATTTCAATTAAGCGTTATTATTCATATGGCCAATTCGGTACTGTACTTTTGTGTGATGCGGTACATATTCAGGAGGTTTTGAATAATATTCTGAAAAATGCAGTTGAAGCTCTTCAACCCGGAGGAGAAATAGGGATTCATGTTATTAAAAGCAAAAAAGTCTTAACAGTTGAAATCCGGGATAACGGCCCGGGTATATCTCCCAGTAATCTTTCCCGTATTTTTGATCCGTTTTTTTCTACTAAGAAAAACAGTATGAATTTTGGTCTGGGGTTATCTTATTGCTACAATGTAATGCATATGCACGGTGGAGATATAGAGGTAGAAAGTGATGGAAGTAAAGGAACAGCAGTGATTTTGAAGTTTTTATCAAAAAAGGTTAAGAAGGTGGTATAAATGAAAAAAATATCAGTCGCAATTGTCGAGGACGACCCAGTGTGGTTAAGCTCTTTGAAGACTTTTTTGGACAATGAGGAAGACCTGAGTGTTGTAGCTACTGCTTCTACTCAAAAGGATGCAGTAGAAATGGCAATAAACAATGATGTGGATATTATTTTAATGGATATAAATTTAAGTGAAAACAACATGGATGGAGTATATGCCGCTGCAGAAATAAATCAGACTAAAAATGTGAAAATAATTATGCTCACGTCTATTGAGTCCGAGGAGGTTATTAGAAACTCCTTTACTGCCGGTGCTGTAAACTATGTTCTGAAAAGCAATTATATGGACATCCCTGCCGCTATCCGAGCAGTCCACAATAAGGTGTCACCCGTGGAGATTTTATTAAAAGATTACTCTAGAATGAAGGAGGAAGAACAGGTAGCTGCCTTGTCCAATGCAGAAAAAGAAATTCTTAATCTGGTACAGCAAGGATACTCCCAATCAAAAATATCTGAAGTACTTTTTAAGTCACCGGGTACTATAAAAGCACAAATAAATAAACTGTTAAAAAAAATGGACGTTAGCAATTGTAAACAAGCTATTAAGAAAATTAATTCCAAGGGAATTTTAAAGTAATTGTTCTTTAGGCTTGATACCGTAAATATTCATTATTTTTTTTAGACGTTCTTCCGTACTTCCGGTAATAATATAGTATTCTATCCCTATCTCCTCTATGGCACTTATTATCATTTCATCACAAGTCTTACGGACTTTATCAGAATAATAATGATTGTCTTCTTGTGCAGCAGTTGATTCGACAGGCAAATGTATAAAGGAATGATAGTTTCTCCGACAGTATTCCTTAAAAACATTACCGAGGCTTTTATAAAAGTTTTCATATATATTTTTATGAGTAATAATTTCTAGGTTATTTGCAAATAGATTAAAGCTAAAAGGTGTATAATTCAATGAATTAAGTTTAACCTGACCATAAATGTAAGATTCTATTAATGTTCCATCTACTATAAAGTTACCCTGGACTCGGTTTTCACTCATAACCTGCTCTAAAAAACGATAGATACATATCTGGTAGTATTCATATGGAGAGCATTGATCTATGGTTTTCCCGGGGAAATGTACAGATGTCACCTCTTCTATACTTTTTACAGAAACCATAGGTATTGCCGTAAGTTGTTCCAAAGCTACAGCCAAGGTTGTTTTTCCCGTTGCAAATGTACCAGATATGGCTATTCGCAAATCCATGTTCATTTTATGACTATCCCCTTTGTAAATAAGATATCACACACATAATATTTTTAAAGCACTGTAAAATCAGGACACTTTTTTATGTCCGGTATTAATAACTGATTCAGGAATTTCATGTGCAAGGCTAACACTTACACTTAATGGATTCGAGGGGGAATCCACAATACATTTAAAGTCAGCTATTCGCCATGTACTTTCTTTCATACGAAGAATTTTCGATTTGCTGATATAAACAGATTGCCTGAAGCTTTTAAGGGTGCTTACAGGTTTTTTATATTCAATTTCAACTTTTCTCATCCACAGGTTGTTGGAACATTTACGTTCTATACTGTCAACCTGGTATATAAGTGCCTGCATCTGTTGAGACGCACAGGCAAACAGGTCTATAACGGAATAAATATTGTTATCCGAAATTGTATTCGTCTTTCTTATATTTACATTGGAAGAAAGGGATTGGCTGTTTTTATCAATGCAAATATTAGATAAATCATATATTTTATTCTTATCTACCAACTGGCTGCAATAACCTGCAATAGCACTACATGCATCGTTTATGCTACTGTAGTAGATATCTTCAGTGGTCGTACTGGTTATGTAATGTTCTAATTCAATGACAATATTAAAACCTGCAATTTCGTTTGAAAACACAGAGTTGTAGCGGTCATTACCGATTTCCGCAGTACTTAGAAATCTAGTGTTAATATCAATATCTTCAAGTTTATATTCAGGCTCGCTGCCTGCTTTTATTGTAACCTTTTTTATCCACGTATCACTAATTTGGTTATTGTTTAGTTGATACATGTGACTTACAAAGAGTGTATTCAAACAGAATGCAAATACCAGAATATCAAGTGTGCTTACATGTGGTTTTAATACTGTTCCATCATCTTTTACCGACCAGTTTTCAGGATATATAGCTGAACACTTGGCGGTTAATTCATTTTGGCAAGGACTAATTGAAATGCTATTGAAAAGGTGTCTGACATTTTTAAAACCGCTGCTGAAAAATCTTTTGTCCTTGTCTCCTAGAATTTCATCAATTGTTTTGTATACTTCGTTGGTTATCATGTTTTTCATCTCCTTAAAATATAATGTTTGTAGATAAAATGGTGTTAGTTATAAGCGATTAAGTAAGCATAATTCCATTATAATAGGTACAGTTTTTTTAGGTAGTTATAACTTTTTTATAACCCTGTGTTTTTGGAATTACGCAGGATTTTAGCTAGTTCTAACGAATATTAACAGTTATACAAAAATATACCATCAATAAAATTATTATAAATCAGGAGGATACTAGATGATTACTGCAAAGGAAATCGCAAAAATGATTGACCATTCTTTACTGAGGCCGGAATTGAATGAAGCTGATGTCAGACAAGGGTGCAGACTGGCAAAGGAGTATTCAACCGCCTCAGTTTGCGTAAAGCCATGTGATGTAGAAATAGCAAAAGAGGAGCTTGAAGGAAGTGAGGTTCTGGTAACTACCGTAATAGGCTTTCCACATGGTTCAAGCAAGACAGCCATTAAAGTGCAGGAAGCTATAGAAGCTATAAATGATGGGGCTGTGGAACTTGATATGGTACTAAATATTGGCAGACTTCTTTCTAAACAGTTTGATTATGTGGAAAAAGATATAAAATCAGTTGTTGACGCAGCACATCAGAGAGGTGTGATTGTAAAAGTAATTCTGGAAAATTGCTATTTAAGTGATGAACTAAAAGAAATTGCATGCAAGATATGTGAAGATGCAGGAGCTGATTTTGTTAAAACCTCCACAGGTTTTGGCACAGGCGGGGCTACTCTCGAAGACCTTGAACTTATGCGCAGAACATGCAGTGGAAAGGTTAGAGTAAAAGCTGCAGGAGGAGTGAGAACACTAAACGATGCTTTGTCAGTAAGAAGTAAAGGTACGGTAAGATTCGGTGCCACTGCAACCAAGATTATTCTGGATGAGGCGAAGCGTAGGGAAGAGGAAGGAACGTTGCAGGAAGTAAAATAAACTAAACTCCCAAAAAGGTAATAAAAATGCAGTGGCTATCCTTTTGGAAAACCCGCTGCATTTTTTACATTTTTATCAGATATAATTACTTTTTTTACACAGACTACAACTTGAACAGTCTGTACATGAAAGGCCGGCACCGGAATTTGTTCCGGAATCATTTATTATTGTAAATCTTGTTGTATTTATATCATATATTCGTTTTTTATCGCTGCTAAATTTTACATAATGACCTTCAAAAGAAATTTCAAGAGGCACTAGGGAAACTACACCTTCTTCAAAAGGGTCAGGCTTAAATACTGCTTTCATTGTTTCAAAGGAGCCGTCTTTTTCAAAGATTGCCACCTTGCTGCTGCTTGTGGAAAGAGCTTTTATATTTCCGTTTTCAGTGAAAATCAGTGAGTTGCAGTCGGCATTTATACCAAGGGCATTTTCGTTGTAAGCGGTTAATTCCCCGATAAGTGTAGGCACTGTAATTTCGTATGCAGGTTCCACTGATTTCAATTTCC
Source organism: Bacillota bacterium (assembly GCA_023412275.1). Taxonomy (GTDB): domain Bacteria; phylum Bacillota; class Clostridia; order Acetivibrionales; family DSM-1351; genus Ruminiclostridium. The sequence continues at coordinate 6,689 of JAEYNY010000127.1, read as the reverse complement.
CGTTTTCATATAATGAAAACCCTATTCTCACGGAAAGAAGGCTGTGGGCAGTTCTGAGGATAATAGTTTCACCCGGCCACAAAGTCATTGATTTAAGATTACCGGTTTCATAAAAGCAAAGACCTATTATTTTTGTCTTGAAGCTGCCAAAAGGAAAATGAAATTGGAATTCTTCACAAAGTTTTTCTTCATCCTCTTGGCTCCAGTATCCGCTTAGCTTGCCATTCAACGGAAAAATCCTTTTGATACTGCCGCTTTCATAAAAAGTAACAAGTTCTGCGGGGAAAGTACCTAAGGGTGTTTTTATTAAGGTTGAGGATTCTAAAGAAATACTTTTAACTCTTCCGCTTTCATAAAATGAAATAGAATGACAGTATTTTCTGCGTACTTCATCTTCACCATGTTTAGGGATCAGATCGCCGTACTCGGTTTTAATTACATTTTTTTCACAGAGTATACATTCTTTAATTCTTCCGCTTTCAAAACAAAAAGCACTGACAATACCCAAGAGATTTTCACGAATATTTTCTGACATATTGGCAACCTCCTTTTATATAATGGAACATTTAATGTGAACAGACATTATTTAATATGGAAACTTTGTACTTGTTATCTCCGTTTTCTTCTGTTAAATAGCTCAGGTTCAATTCCGGCAGTATGTTGTCAAACCAGGGGGGGACATGAGAACATATTACCTCAAGCCTGTAAAAAGGGGTAGTTTCCAGAAATGGCTTGAGAGCTTTCTTAGAAGATATTTCAGGATGTTTGGCTTGGAGCTCTATTAGGTTTATGTAAAAAACTCCGTTTTCTTCTGTTTGAACTGGTGAAAGGGTAATTTGCTTTGAATTCGCAGCTTCAGCTTTTAAGCTACTGACTTCATTATAGATATCATCCAGAACACTGCTTGTAATATCCTTTGCTTCAAATATTGCAAACCCATTCCTGTCAAATATGTTGTAAGCAAGACCTGATATTACTTTGCCGACTATTATCTTGCAATCTTCCAGCTCCATAATAAGACTTTTGATATTTTCCCTAAGATCCGAAAGGGACATGTTAGTATTAATATAGTAGCGTACTTCCTTAAACAGTTGCCATTGTGTATTATTCTTATTGTATATATTTATGAATGATCCTTTTTCAAAAGGTGAAAGCTCTTGTTCATCATTTACTATCACTGCAATTCTCTTTAACATGAATTTAACCTCCTACGTTATATTTTTATTTAGAAATACAAAAAACGGGGCCATCAAGCTTTTAGCTTGATACGCCCCGTTGCACTTACTATTATTATATGAGGGGAGAAAGAAATAATCAACTGTATCATTGAAGGGAAAATACGTATTTGTAAAAAATATACAAAACGACTTTGGAATTTACAGTTTTTATTGACGAATTCGTGTATTGTTAATATGCATATAAAGCCGTATACTCTTAGTAAGCTAAAACAAATTAATAAAAACGACGACGAAGTCTCATTAATTCACTATGAAGTGAATAATGGGACTTTTTTAGTAGTAGCACAACATCAGCAAGTCAGACGATGAGGTCTTAAAACATAGAGTGGAAGCTCTGTTTTGAGGCCTTTTTATTTTACAGTTTGAAAATTAATGTACAACGGTACAGGAAAATGGGAGGTATTTATATGAGACAGGTAGCTATTTACGGAAAAGGCGGTATTGGAAAGTCAACTACAACACAAAACCTGACCGCAGGCTTGGGGGAAATGGGTAAAAAGATTATGATTGTAGGCTGTGACCCAAAAGCTGATTCAACCAGACTGATACTGGGAGGCCTCGCACAACAGACAGTTCTGGATACACTCCGAGAAGAGGGCGAGGATATTGATCTTGATTTGGTTATGAAAAAAGGGTTTTCTGAAATCAACTGTGTTGAATCCGGCGGACCGGAACCGGGAGTCGGTTGTGCAGGACGAGGAATAATTACTTCCATAGGCTTGCTGGAAAGACTTGGAGCATATGAAGATGATCTTGATTACGTTTTCTATGACGTTCTTGGAGATGTTGTTTGCGGAGGATTTGCAATGCCAATTCGTGAGGGAAAGGCACAGGAAATTTATATAGTTGCCAGCGGGGAAATGATGGCACTTTATGCTGCAAACAATATTTCAAAAGGAATTCAGAAGTACGCCAAGACAGGCGGTGTAAGACTTGGCGGTATTATATGCAACAGCCGTAAGGTTGATGGGGAGGCCGATTTGGTTGAAGCTTTCGCAAAGGAACTTGGCTCTCAAATGATACATTTTGTTCCAAGAGACAATATGGTTCAAAGAGCTGAAATTCATAAAAAGACAGTAATTGATTTTGATGCGGAATGTAATCAGGCCGATGAATACAGGTCTCTTGCCCAAAAGATAGACGAGAACAAAATGTTTGTAATTCCTAAGCCGCTAAAACAGGAAAGACTTGAGGAACTGTTGATGGAACACGGAATTATGGATATTTAATATTAATCACTCAGCATCATTTTTGATATGCCTGATGAGTTTAAATCTTTCCATGGTTCGTCTCCAAAATATTTACCTGAATAGTAGGGTGACATTTTAGCTCTTTTGCCGTCGCCCACATTCGCCATCGTGGCTCATAGTGGGCTAAAACCAACATCGTGTTGATTTTACGGCATAAATCACTAAATATCACCAACAAATTCATGGTAAATATTTTTAATCAGACTTCACCACTGAAAGTTTAAAATCATCATTGAAATGTTAGTGATGAAATTAAACCTACTAAAAAGAAAGGCGGATGAAATTATGATATTGGTAAGAGCGATTATCAGACCTGAAAAAACAGGGATAGTGCTTTCAGAACTGCTGGCAGCAGGCTTTCCCGCAGTAACCAAAATGGATGTATACGGAAGAGGAAAGCAAAAGGGTATTGTCATAGGTGATATCCAGTATGATGAGATTCCAAAAGAAATGTTATTAATTGTTGTAAATGATGAAGACAAGGATGATGTTATAAAAATAATTATGAGGAATGCACGTACAGGAGAAAAAGGAAACTTTGGTGATGGAAGAATATTTATCAGTGAAGTTCTGGATGCATATACCATTAGTACTGCAAAACAAGGCTTATAGGAGGTGTTGCTTATGAAAGAGGTTATGGCTTTTATCCGTACCAACAAAGTTAACAGAACCAAGGAAGCTCTTGCCAATGCCGGGTTCCCGGCCTTCTCCTGCAGGCCTTGTCTTGGGAGAGGTAAAAAAAGCCTTGATGCCACCGTTTTAAACTATATCATGGAAGCCGGAGAATTGCCCGTATCCAAAGTAGGTGAAGCATTTACGGAAACAGCAAGGCTTATACCAAAAAGATTCTTTTCATTGGTTGTAGATGACGAACAGGTGGATTTAGCAGTTAAGACTATTATAAATGTAAACCAGACCGGGAATCCCGGAGACGGCAAAATATTCGTAATACCCATTCAGGAAACTTATAAGGTTAGAACAGGCGAAAACCTACTTTAAATGACAGGTGGTGAGACAAATGAATGCAAGAAATATTGTTTTGGATAAATATAGTGCAAAAGTCTACAAAAATAGAAAAGAACACATAATGGAGCTAAACGAGGAAACCAAAGATCAGCCCATTGCGGCAAACAGCCGTACTGTTCCCGGAATCATAACAAACAGGGGATGTTGTTATGCGGGCTGTAAAGGTGTTGTTCTCGGGCCTTTGAAGGATGTTCTTGTATTAACACACGGGCCTATCGGTTGCGGATTTTATTCATGGGGAACTAGAAGAAACAAGGCAAAAACTGAAGACGGAAGAAATTTTATTGAATATTGTTTTTCAACAGACCTTCAGGAGCCGGATATAGTATTTGGAGGCGAAAAAAAGCTAAGGCAGGCGATAAAAGAAGCGGTTGAAATTTTTAAGCCCAAATGTATTATGATATGCTCTACCTGCCCTGTAGGACTTATAGGAGACGACATACACGCGGTGGCCGCAGAAACCGAAAAAATATACGGAATTACCTGTATGGCATTTAGCTGTGAGGGTTACAAGGGCGTCAGCCAGAGCGGAGGCCATCATATTGCCAATAACACACTCATGAAAAAAATAATTGGAACAAATGATGCGCCTCCTAAAAATAAGTATTCCGTAAATCTACTGGGGGAATATAACATCGGCGGAGACGGTTGGGAAGTCGAAAGAATTATGAAGCGTATCGGCTACGATGTAATATCAGTATTTACCGGAGATGGCAGTTTTGAAGCAATACAGAATTCTCACATGGCAAACCTCAATCTGGTACAATGTCACCGTTCAATAAACTACATCGCTGAAATGATGAAAACAAAATATGGTGTGGACTGGATCAAGGTAAACTTTATTGGAATTAAGTCAACCATACAATCTCTGAGAGACATGGCAGCTTACTTTGGAGACAAGGAACTTTCAGAACGAACTGAAGAGGTAATAGACGACGAACTTGCAAACATTGCAGAAGAAAAGGAATACTACTATTCAAAACTTAAAGGTAAAACAGCTGCCCTATATGTAGGAGGGTCAAGGTCACATCATTATCAGCTGTTACTTTCAGACTTTGGTGTTTCCACAGTTCTCGCAGGTTATGAATTTGCACACAGGGACGACTATGAAGGCAGAGAAGTAATTCCTACAATAAAAGAAGACGCCGACAGCAAGAATATAGAACACCTCAATGTAGAAAAAGACGACAAAAAATATCACGCATATCTCACTGATGAACAATATGAACTCTTAAAAACAAAAATTCCTTTAGAAGACTATACAGGTATGATAAAGCATATGGAAAACGGCAGTATTGTAGTTGACGATTTGAACCAGTTTGAGACTGACGAGTTCCTGAAACTGTTGAAACCTGACATATTTTTCTCTGGAATTAAGGATAAATACTCGCTCCAAAAGTCAGGAGTTCTGGCAAGACAGTTGCATTCCTATGACTACAGCGGTCCATATGCCGGTTTCAGAGGCTCCGTCAACTTTGCAAGAGATATAACAATGGGACTGTATACCCCGGCATGGGGATTTGTTACACCACCATGGAAAAACAGATCAACTCTCAAAGCTTCATTAGCAGGAGGTGAAGAATAATGCTTACTATGACTCCAAAAGAAATATCAGAACGCAGCAGTTTAAGAATAAATCCGTGTAAAACCTGCCAGCCGGTTGGTGCAATGTATGCAGCACTTGGAGTACATAACTGTATGCCACACAGCCACGGCTCACAGGGATGTGCCTCCTATCACAGAACATTTTTGTCGAGGCACTTCAAAGAACCTGCAATGGCTTCTACAAGTTCATTTACAGAAGGTGCTTCGGTATTTGGCGGCGGAAGCAATCTCAGAACAGGTGTAAAAAATGTATTTGATATATACAGCCCTGACATTATCGCAGTACATACCACCTGTCTGAGTGAAACAATAGGAGATGACCTGACTGCATTTATTCAGGATATTGATATACCCGAAGGGAAATATGTTGTTCATACAAACACACCAAGCTATGTAGGTTCCCACATAAATGGATTTTATAATATGATGTCTGGATTTATTAATTATATGGCCGAATCCACAGGTCAATCAAACGGCAAAACTGCGATTTTTCCCGGATTTGTAAATCCCGGTGACATCAGAGAAATAAAAAGAATACTAAAGCTTATGAAAGTGCCCTTTACAATGTTCCCTGACCAGAGCGGAGTAATGGATGCACCCATGACTGGAAACTACGCAATGTATCCTAAAGGCGGAACCACAATACCTGAAATAATCGGGCTGGGCGACTGCGAGAAGGTTCTTGCTCTAGGTGAACTTACCAGTGAGGAGCCTGCAAATGTATTGGAAAGAAAGTGTAAGGTTCCGTACTCTCTAATGCAGCTTCCAATAGGGATTGAGGCTACAGACAAATTTGTTATGGAGCTTTCCCAGATAACAAATGAGGAGATTCCTTACGAGCTTGAAGAGGAACGTGGACAATTAGTAGACATAATTCTAGACTCACATTTCTATTTCCATGATAAAACAGTTGCAATATTCGGTGATCCCGACACAGTCCTCGGTCTTACCCGTCTGGTACTGGAAATGGGAATGATCCCTAAATATGTTTTGACAGGAACCCCCGGTGAAACTTTTGTAAAGCTGGCTAACAAGCTTTTTGACCAATATGGTGTAAGTGATTGTACTGCGAAGGCATCAGGGGACTTGTTTGAACTCCATCAATGGATAAAGAATGAAAAGGTTGATCTGCTGATTGGAACATCTTACGGTAAACAAATAGCAAAGGCTGAAGACATACCATTTGTACGTGCCGGTTTTCCAGTGCTTGACAGATATGTACATTCATATGCACCAATACTAGGTTACAAAGGAGCAATAAGGCTTGTGGAAATGATTGCGGGGGCCTTGATGGACAGACAGGACAGAGATGCAAGTGATGAGGAATTTGAAATAGTTATGTAAATCAAGAAAACCTAAACCTTTGGAGAAGGGGGCAAAAAAATGACAGAATCACTTATATTGGAAGAAAGAAAAGACTTTATAAAATTCGGATTTGAAAAATCCGGGAAGACAGCTATCAAATGTGAAAGCAACAGCGTATCGGGAGCCGTAAGCCAGAGGGCATGTGTATACTGCGGTGCAAGAGTAGTGCTGAACCCAATTACAGACGCATTTCATATTGTCCACG